>CAJOIG010000037.1 GCA_905234575.1 uncultured Oscillospiraceae bacterium | reverse complement strand
GAGGCCGCGGCGCTGGTCCGGCGCCTGCGGGATACGCAGGGCGTCCGCCTGCCGGTGTCGATCAACGTCTCCCGGATCGACCTTCTCGATCCGCTGCTGGTCGGGAAGATCGTGGGCCTTGTGGAGGAATACGGTCTGGACCGCGGCGATCTGATCCTGGAGATCACGGAATCCGCGTATACAAAGGATTCCAGGCAGCTCACGGAGACGGTCCGGCGGCTTCGGGAGCTGGGCTTCTGCATCGCGATGGACGACTTCGGTACGGGGTATTCCTCGCTGAACACCCTGGCCGCTCTGCCCATCGACGTGCTGAAGCTGGACATGCAGTTCATCCGAAGCGCCTTCCGCGAGGAAAAGGCCAGGCGCCTCCTGGAGTCCATGATCCGGCTGGCGGAATCCATCGAGGTACCGTGCGTCGCCGAGGGCGTGGAGACCGCCGAGCAGGTCGCGGAGCTGAAGCGGATGGGCTGCGACATCATCCAGGGCTATTACTATTCGCGTCCGCTCCCCGCGGCGGAGTACGAAGCCTTTGTCCGGGAGCACACGGCGCCGGCGCAGATGTAAAGGGAAGGCGGTGAGGGATCCATGGAAGAAGTCAAAACGAAACGGACGACCCTGATCGTGATCGTCGGGAGCCTGCTCCTGGTCGGCCTGATGGTCGCCGGGACGATCTGGATGGGCCGGAGCGCGCAGAAGGGGACCGAGCAGGCCGTCCATTCCGTCAGCCTCCTGTACATGGATGAGCTGGCCGGACGCCGGGAGCAGGTCGTGGAGAACAACCTCCGGGACCGCATCGACACCATCTCCGTCGCCATCGATATGATGAACGAGAGCGATCTGAGCGATGCGGAGCATCTCGCGGCGTATCAGAAGCGCATGAAGCAGCTGTTCTCCCTGGATAAATTCGCCTTCGTGGATACCGAGGGGCTGATCTATACCTCCCTGGGGACCCAGGACAACATCGACGAATACGACTTTTCGTACCGGACGCTGACCGAACCGGAGATCTCGCTGTTCAGTCCCGACGGGACGCAGAAGCAGGTCATCATCGCCGTCCCGGTGCGTATGCCGCTGGGGGATAAGACCCTCTGCGTCTGCTTCATGGCGATCAATATCGACGAGATGCTCTCCGGTGTTTCCGTGAAGAGCGACGGGAACGACGCGACCTTCTGCAACATCTACACCGCGGACGGCTGGGCGCTGACCGACGCCGTGCTCGGGGGCCTCGCGTCGGAGGACAATCTGCTCCTCGCCATGCAGAACGCGGAATTCGAGCCGGCCTATTCCTTTGACGGCTTCCGTCAGTCGTTCACGACGGGCGAGCGGGGCGTCGTTTCCTTCACCTACAACGGCATCCGGGAGACCCTGAGCTTCATTCCCGTCGCGGGCACGGACTGGCAGCTCACCTATCTGATCCGAGAGAGCGTCATCAGCGACCGGATCAGCTCGATCTCCCGGGATACCGTCCGCCGGGGCGTGCTGCAGTCGCTGGGGACCGTCGTCGTGATGGGCGTCATGTTCGGCCTCGTCTTCATGCAGACCAGGAAGAACAATCGCCTGATCCTGGAGCGCGAGACCGCGGACGCCGAGAACCGCGTCAAGCAGGAGTCCCTGGAGCAGCAGCTGGCGCTGCAGGAGCAGCTCCTGGCCGAGCAGCAGCGCCGGCAGGAACAGAACCGGATGATCACCGCGCTCTCCTCCGACTATTGGAGCGTGTATTATCTGGAGCTCGACACGGATGCGGGCGTGTGCTACCAATCCCACCGCGATCTGGACGGCCGGGGCTTCCGGCCCGGGGAACGCTTCCCGTACCTGGCCTCCGTGACCGCCTACGCCGAGCAGTATGTGACCGAGCAGTATCGGGCGGACTTCCTGCGCTTCGTCCAGCCCGGGAACATCCAGAAAGAGCTGAAGGAGAACCAGGTCATCTCCTATACCTATACCGTTTCCCGCCACGGGCAGGAGACCTATGAGACGGTCCGCTTCGCCCGGGTCCGGTCCCCGGAGGACAGGGACGGCCTTGACGTGCACAACGTCGGCGCGTGCTTCGTGGATTCGGACGCCGAGACCCGGAACGCGATGGAGCAGCGCCAGGTGCTCAGCGACGCACTGGCTGCCGCGGAGGAAGCGAACCGGGCCAAGACCTCGTTCCTCTCCAACATGAGCCACGAGATCCGCACCCCGATGAACGCCATCATAGGGCTGGACAGCATCGCCCTCCGGGACGAGGGGATCCCCGCGCAGACGAGGGAGTATCTGGAGCAGATCGGCGCTTCGGCGGAGCATCTGCTGAATCTCATCAACGACATCCTGGACATGACCCGCATCGAGTCCGGCTCCCTCACGCTGCGGAACGAGGAGTTCTCCTTCGCGAAGCTCCTCGAGGCGATCAACACCATGTTCAACGCCCAGTGCCGCGACAAGGGCCTGGAATACCAGTGCCGCCTGAACAGCGAGGTCGACGACTATTACATCGGCGACAACATGAAGCTGCGCCAGGCGCTCATCAATATCCTCGGAAACGCCGTCAAATTCACGCCGGTCGGCGGCCGCGTGGAGCTGCAGGTCGAGCGGAAGGCAAAGTTCGAGGGAAAGACCACGCTCGAATTCAAGATCATCGATACCGGCATCGGGATGAGCCCGGAGTTCCTGCCGCACCTCTTCGACACCTTTGCCCAGGAGGACGCCTCCACCACCAGCCGATACGGCAGCTCCGGCCTCGGCATGGCGATCACCAAAAGCATCGTCGAGATGATGAACGGCAATATCGGGGTGGAGAGCGTCAAGGGCAAGGGCACGACCTTCACCGTGACGGTCACGCTCAACGACGCCGCGCACATCGCCCTGCCCGGGGACCTGCCGGAGATCCTTCCCCATCAGATGACCGTGCTGATCGTCGACGACGATCCGATGAGCTGCGAGCACGCGCGGCGGGTCCTGGAGAAGGTGGGCATCGCAGCGGAGATCGCCTCCTCCGGGCCCCAGGGGGTCGAGATGGTGAAGATGCGGCACGCCCGCCGGGAGCCGTATAACCTCATCCTGGTGGACTGGCAGATGCCGGACATGGACGGCGTGGAGACCACCCGCCGGATCCGCGCCGTCACCGGAGACGAATCCGCCATCATCATTCTCACGGCCTATAACTGGGACGACATCCTGGACGAGGCGGTGCAGGCGGGCGTCGACAGCTTCATCACAAAGCCCCTCTTTGCGGCGAACGTCCTGGAGGAATTCCGCGCCGCCCTGCAGCGCAAGGGGCCTTCGGTCCGGACGGGGAAGCAGAAGGCGGAGCTGTCCGGGCGCCGGATCCTTCTCGCGGAGGATGTGCCCGTGAACGCCCGGCTCATGCTGAAGATTCTGGAGGCGCGGGGGCTGGTGGTCGATCTTGCGGAAAACGGCCGGATCGCCGTGGATATGGTCGCCGCGAGTCCCGAGGGCTTTTACAGCGCGATCCTCATGGACATCCGCATGCCGGAGATGGACGGCCTGGAGGCCTCCCGCCGGATCCGCGCCATGGACCGCGCCGACGTGAAAACGCTCCCCATCATCGCGCTGACGGCCAACGCCTTCGATGAGGACGTGCAGCGCTCCCTGCAGGCCGGCATGGACGCGCACCTTTCGAAGCCCATCAAGCCGGATGCCCTGTACGAAACGCTGGAAAGCTTCATCCGTGAGTGATGAGTCGATTTTGCGAGGAGGTGAACACATGATCACGATCGAGCTTCTGCGCGAGTCCGGCGCGGACGTCCAGGACGGCCTGCGGCGCTGCCTGAACGATGAGTCGTTCTACCTGAGTCTTGTCCAGATGGTGCTTGAGGACAAGACCTTCGATCAGCTCGCCAAGGCCATCGAAGCGGACGACAAGCGGGCGGCCTTTGAAGCGGCCCACGCCCTCAAGGGCGTCACCGGGAATGTTTCCCTGACGCCGCTGTATACGGAGATCTCCGGGATGACGGAGCTGCTGCGGGCGGGAAAGGACGCCGATTATCCGGCGTACCTTGCCCGGATCCAGGAGCTGCGGAGCATGCTCCTCTCCGGCTGACGCGCCGGACGGAAGCGGAAATGACCAGGGAAGACATGGAAAACGCGCTGCGGGAGCAGCTCGCCGAGAGCGGGCGGAGCGCTCCGGCCTATGCCGTCGTGATCCCGGTGATCCGGGACGGAGAACACGCGATGCTCCTGCTGGAGGTCCGCGCCGCGGGCATACCCCAGGCGGGCGACCCGTGTTTTCCGGGCGGACGCATCGAGGCGGGGGAGACCCCGGCGCAGGCGGCGGCGCGGGAAATGGCAGAGGAGCTCGGCATCCGCGTCGATCCCGCCCGGTTTCTGGGGCAGCTTCCCACGGTGCACACGCCGCTCGGCGAGAAAACGGATGTGTTTGTCTGCGTCGTCACGCCGGAGGAGACGTCCGGGCTCCGGAGCAATCCGGCCGAGGTGTCCGAGGTGCTCCGCGTGCCGATGGAGCTCTTCCTGTCCCGCCCGAACGACCGGAGCTTTCCCTTTCGGGGGCACGACATCTGGGGCATGACCGCCGGCGCGATCCGGCATCTCTGCGCCGCGTGGATGCGCGCGGGGCTTTGAATAGGAACGTCGGGATCGGACCCATGGTCCGCCCGGCGTTTTTCCTTTCTTCCATCGCCGGCATGGCGCAGGCTCCGATGCGGCTCCGTGCCGGACCGAAACGATGGCGGACCATGGCGGGAAATCGGAAGGAAGGACCAATATTAACGTTCGTTTAATGCTTCTCTGTTATAATCGAATCCGGTTCCGACGGAACCAATCCGGGAAAGAGAGGAAAGACCATGAGAAAGCTGTTTGCGATCCTTCTGTGTGCGTGTCTTCTGACCGCGCCGGTCCTGGCCTCCGGCGAGGCCAGCGGCGGATCGAGCGAGGAGACGCCCCTGACGGCGCTCGTTCTGGTGGACGAGAACGGAACGACCGTCGCGGAGGAGGGGTACACCTACGACATGCCCTCCGGCGAGATCCGGGAGGACGGGATGTTCGGCGTCGTGCTGGACACGGACGACTACACCATGAACGTGGTCGGCGTGTCCGGCGGGCGGTACACGCTGGACAACTGCGTGATCACCAAATCCGTCAGCGCCGTGCCCGAGGCCAAGGGCGGCGTGCTGGCCCATGTGACGGACGGCCTGCTGTTCATCCGGGACAGCGCGCTGACCACGGCGGGGAAGGGCGGCATCCTATATGACGACTACCCCGTGGAATGCTCGAAGACCGGCGTCATGGTGATCGTGGATTCCGAGATCACCCAGACCGGCCTCGGCGGGGACCCGCAGGGGTATACCGCCGCGATCCCCGATCCGCCCTCCAACGAGGCGCTGACCATCTCCGGCTATGCCCGGGCCAGCATGTCCCTCGGCACCGGCCGCACGTATTATTACGGCTCGAAGGTCACCACCGAGGGCTGGGCCGCCATGAGCACCGACATGGGCTCCGTGAAATTCTACGCGTACAACTCGGACGCGGAAGCCCTTCGCGGCGGCTACGGCACCTATGCCGACACGAGCTGCTCGAACCGCTTCTACGGCTGCACTCTGCGCGGCGCGGAGATCGGCGCGATCATCTCGAACAACGGCTCCGTGCGCCTGTATTCCGGCGCGGCGGCGGACGACGCCCTGTTCGAGGGGCTGGCGCTCGTTGGTCTCACGAAGGACGACATCGAGCTGACCGATCGGCGCAGCACGGTCGTCGGCGGGCGGAACTGCTTCCAGCTCCACGCGCCGGAGGAGTCGAAGGGCGCGACCCGCAACCAGATCGGCGTCGTCGAGGCGTATGACACCGACTTCATCACGAGCCAGGCCCTGCGCGCCCAGGCCGATCTTGTGGACTGGGCCGCGGATTACGGCCCGGCGCTGGGAGAGTATGTGGACTTTGTCAGCGGCGCGGACTTTCTGGTGAAATCCCATATCGCGGACATCCATCTGACCCGCTGCACCGCCGAGAGCTATTCCGGCGTGCTGCTCATGACGGCGGTGAACTCCGACAGCATGGGCGTGTATGCCCTCAAGAGCCACGACATGACCGGCAAGGGCACGGTCCTGACCCTCACGGACTGCGGCATCTCCGGCGACATCCGCGCGTATGACTATCAGCGCTCCTGCGCCGCGGTCCTCGAAAACAGCGTCTGGACCGGCGCCTTCGTCACCTGGGACAAGGCGGAGTGGGACGCGGCCTGGTCCGACGCCTGCGCGCAGGACCCCAAGTGCTACTGGCTGCTGGATGCGGACGCCTACAACACCGGCACCGAGAGCGTGACGTCGCTCACCGTGGGCGCGGGCTCGGTCTGGAACGTCTCCGGCGTCAGCGATATGGACTGCCTGACGGTGGAGCCGGGCGGCATCGTAAACGGAACAGTGACCGTGGACGGCGTTTTGACGGACGTGTCCGCCGGCGGGAGCTGGACGGGCGACGTCGTCGTGACGCCCATGGCTTCCGGCGAGGCTTCGTAAGGGAGGAGCGTCATGAAAAAACTGCTTTCCATTCTGCTGTGCGTCTGCCTTCTTGCCATGCCGGCCTTTGCCTCCGGCGAGGCCAGCTCGAGCCGGGAGCGGGACATCCGCCCCTGGCCCAGCCTGCAGAGCGGCGTGTATACCGCCGCGGCCGGCGACAAAGAGGCGGGCTTCCTGTGCTACGGCGTGTTTGACGAGATGGGCGGCATCGTCCCCTTTGATAAAGAGACCGTGACCGTGACCTTGTACGACGCGCGGGAAAACGGCGCGCCTCTCGGAACGGTGCAGGCATCGTATGACGCGGCGGCGGGCGGCTGGCGCTTCGGACTTCCTCTGCCGGGGGAAAACACGGTGTACTGGGCTTCCTTTGACGGGAGCCTGACCACGGCGCTTTATATCGTCGTGGACGAGGCGGAGACGACGCAGACGCTCTATAACGCGACCATCGCCTCCGGCGGCGTCTCGGACGGAACGCTCGCGCTGAGCCGGTATGCGCCGGTCCTGGGCGTGGCGGCCTCCGACGACGGCCTGTACCACGACGCCTACCTCGGGCGCGACATCGTCCGTCCGTACATCGGCTTCAACGACACCCATTTCACGGCGGACAGCTTCTTCGACACCGCGGGAGCCTCTGCCGAGGAGAAGGCGGCCATCGAGTGGTGGCTGCATTCCGGCTTCACGAACGGCGGCGATTCCCTCTATACCTTCGGCTATGACCGGGACAGCTTCTATGCCTTTGAGCTGACGCTGTTCATCTACCGGTATTTCGGCGTCTATGACAACGCCTACGGCGTGTGGATGGACGGCTATACCATCGGCAGCGAGCCGTATTTCGTCTCCATCATGAACACGGACGGCACGGGCATCATCGACGACATCTCCGCCGTGGACCCGCAGACGGCCATCGTCTGCGACGCGCCAATGACCCGGCAGGACGTGCTCGCCACGCTGTACAACGCCCTGCGAAGCGGCTACGCCCATCTCTCCGAGGCCGGGAAGGCCGCCGCGGCGTCCCTCCCGGACGCAGGCACGGCCAAATACAAGGCCCAGGCCATGGCGGCGCTCCTCGGCGTCGAGGCAGGGAACCTCTCGAAAAACGTCTCCAAGCTGGAGGCCATCGAGCTGTTCTATGCCCTTGCCCAGAAGAATTACATCACCTCTCTGACCTACCCGGATACGGACTATGCCGTCCGCACCTCCCTGGATGTGGAGGGCACGGCGAATCCCGCGAACGGGAACGACAAGACGGCGGCCTATGAGGTGTACCGGCAGATCACGGAGGACTGCGTTCTCCGGGGCGAGGACGCCCGGTTCGATGTGGACGCGAACCAGAACGCGCTTGTCGTGTCGAACGGCGCGAAGGTGACGCTCATCGATCCGTATCTCTGCACCACCACCTCGAACAGCGACTACGGCTTCGGCGGCGGCGCGGTGCTGCTCGCCCGGGACAAGGGCACCGTCGTGAGCCTCGTCGGCACGGACGGCAGCGTCAACGTGGATGTGGAGACGGCCTCCTCCGCGGGCGGCTTCCTGCCTCTGTGCGACGCGGCGATCTACAATAAAAACATCCACATCTACTCCCCGGGCACCCACACCTCGAACCTGACCTACAACGGCGTGCTGTGGTACGATAACTCCGCGATCCTCGGCTCCGGCCGCATCTTCTCCACGGACTACTGGGGCGGCTACCTCGTCTATAACGAGTGCACCAGCATCAAGGACGGCACCGGCGGCAGCGTGCTGGACGAGACCAGCATCGTCTACTACAAAAACTCGTTTATCACCGGCTCCTCCACCTCGGAGATCAACGGCGGCGGCACGGTGTACTACGAAAACTGCGTCGCGGATTTCTACGATTACTACGAGTTCCACAACAACACGAGCTATTGGACGGACACGGGCTCCCTGTACGCGGTGAACTCCGTCCTGAACATGGGCGAGAGCTTTTACTGGGACGCGAAGGCGGACAAATCCGTGGTCACGGTGGCGGATTCCGCCGTCACCCTCACGGACGACAGCGAGTATGCCGTCGCCCTGGGCTACACCAAGGGCGGCCGGGACTTCATGACCAGCGAGGAGATGGCCGCCGGCGCGGAGGCGGAAAGCTATGTGGTGAAGACCCTGACCGGCGCCGCCGCGGACCAGGTCAACGGCTTCAGCATCCTGCGCCTGTACGGAGACAGCACCATGTCCGGCGGACGGATGAAGCTGTACGTCGGCGCGCGGTACACCCTTTCCATCGAGACGGACGCGGGCTTTGAAGCCAGCGGGAACGTGATCGAGTTCACCCTGGACCGCACCGATCCCGGCAACACCGGCGACGTGTATGTGAACGGCGTCCTCATCACGGGCGCGGGGGTCCATGACTGCGGCGGAATCGTTATCAACGTGATCTGATATAACTTGGAAAAGGAGGAACGACCCATGAAAAAACTGTTGGCGATCCTGCTGTGCGTGTGCCTTCTGTCGGTCCCCGCGCTGGCCTCGGGGGAGGCGAGCGGCGGAAGCTCCGAGGGCGGGCCCATGCCGAACATGGCTGCCGGCGCGGGCAGCGCGGCGTACACCGTCGGAGAGGACGGCCTTGAGACCGACGAATCCCTCGTCACCATCGAGCGCGCGCCGGGCGCGGTGGAGAGCGAGACGGAGCTCTCCGGCCTTCGCATCACCTCGGAGGAGAACCTGGCGGGCGGCGTCGAATACACCGGCAAGGGCGATCTTCTCCTCGGCGGGGAGAAGGACAATTTCACCGTCACCACCGTCTACACCGGGGAGGAGCTCTCCTTCAACACCGTCATCGACCTGCGCGAGGCGGACGGGTATGCCTGGGGCTCCACGAATTCCGGCGGCGTCGGCATCGCGGCCCGGGGCAGCGGCGAGATGCAGATCGAGAACGTCTACGCCCGGGACGCGGGCATCGGCCGCTACACCGTGAGCCTCTCCAGCGGCACGACGATCATCAAGGACAGCTACTTTGAATCCACGGGCTGCGACGCGGAGTACTGCGATATGCCCTGGTTCACGGCACAGCTCGGCAACTCCCGCAACCTCATCGCCTGCGGGACCCTCTCGGCCTACATCTACAATACGACCGTCGCCTCCGAGGGCTACGGCTCCTGGAGCACCGACACCGGCGGCAATCCGTATGTGTTCTATCTCTACAACGGCGACGCCGTCAACCGCTTCGGCGGGTACGGGACCTACGCCGACACCGGCCTTACCGTGAACGTCTTCGGCTCCCGGTTCGACTCCGCGGAGTACGGCGCCTTCTGCACGAACACCGGCATCCTCAATCTCGGCTCCAGCGCCGACGCCCTGGAAGCCGACGACCCGATCTTCCTCGAAAACCTCGCCGGTCAGGAGCTTGCGGCGGATACCCCCACCGAGATCGTGGCGGACCAGAACGCCATCGTGTTCCACGTTGTGGACACCATGCACCGGGCCAACCCCGACACCGGGGTGAAGGACTCCGCGGTCTCCACCGCGTGGAAGACGACGCCGATCCTGAACGCGAAGAATACCCTGATCTCCACGAAGGATGCGCTGTATGCGCGGGAGAACCGCTATCCCGTGATCCAGCAGGCGTGGCTCGATCATCTCCGCGGCGCGGCCATCGTGTTCCGCGGGGCCTGCGGCGTCGCGAACCTCGAGAACACGAAGCTGGAGAGCTCGAACGGCGTGCTCATCCTCTCCTGCGTGGATCTCGACGAGAGCACCATCCAGATCCTCGATGACGTGCCGACCGCGGACATCCCCGGCTGCCAGGTGAACTCCGTCGGGAACGACTGGACCGGCGACATCGTGAACGAGGATTACCAGCGTCCGATGGTCCTGGACCTGGCGGACACCACCCTCACCGGCGCGATTCGGACCTATGACAACGCCCACTGGAACGCCCTGTTCGCGGACTACGCGGATGTGCGCTATGCCCAGGACCCGGCCACCGGCCTGTATGGCAACGAGGCCGATCCGGCGGACACCGGCTCCAACTACCGCGTCGTGGACCCGAGCGCCATTTACGGCTGGCTCTGCGCGTTTGAGGACTATGCCGCCGTCCGCGGGACGTATCTCACCATGGACGCGGGCTCCGTCTGGAACGTCACCGGCGCGTCGAATCTGAACCGCCTGACGCTGGCGCCTGGTGCGCGCGTGAACGGCGTCGTGACCGTGGACGGTGCGGCGGTCGATGTTTCCGCCGGCGGAAGCTGGACGGGCGACATCGTCGTGACGCCTGCGAGCGCCTCGGGCGAGGCCTCCCGGTAAGATACAGAAGCAGGACCCGTCGGGCAGAGACGACCTCTGCCTGACGGGTCTTGATATTATATCGCATCGAGCGGATCAAACGGACTTTTCCGCCGTTTTTTTACGTTCGTTTAATACTTCTCTG
>CAJOIG010000036.1 GCA_905234575.1 uncultured Oscillospiraceae bacterium | reverse complement strand
CCGTAGCGCAGAAGGTCGATGTACTGATACTTGATTCGGCGCTCCTTGAACCAGCGCTCGGCCTTTTTCGAATCGAAGCACTTGCTCCGGCCCCAGATCTGGATGTTCACATCAGACCTCCATGATGACGGGCAGGATCATCGGACTGCGGCGGGTGGCCTTGTAGAGGTAGCCCGACAGGTTCGTCTTGACCTTGCCCTTGATGCCGGCCCAGTCGGTGATGTGCTGCCGCTCGCAGGATTCGATGCTCTCGAACACGACCCGGCGCAGCTCCTCCATGAGGTCGGCGTTGTCCTTGACGTACACGAAGCCGCGGGTGACGATCTCCGGATCGGAGATCATGCTGCCGTCCTGGGAGGACATGGTCATGATGACGACGATCATACCGTCGGAGGCCAGGTGCTGCCGGTCCCGCAGGACGACGGTCTGCACGCCGCCCTCGATCTCGCCGTCCACGAGGGTGCGCCCGGACGGGACGGTCCCGTTCTTGCGAATGGTCTTGGGCGTGAGCTCGACGATGTCGCCCAGAGTGGCGACGACGGTGTTGTTCGCGGGGATGCCCATCTCCTGGGCCAGCTCCGCGTGGCGGCGCAGCATGCGGTGCTCGCCGTGGACGGGGATAAAGAACTTCGGCTTCGTCAGCGCCATCATGGTCATCTGCTCCTGCTGGCAGGCATGGCCGGAGACGTGGATGTCCATGGAGCGGTCGTAGATGACCTCCGCGCCCTTCCAGATGAGCTCGTCGATGACCTTCGTGACGGACCGCTCGTTGCCGGGGATGGCGGAGGCCGACATGATGACCCGGTCGGCGGCAGTGATCTTCACCTGCCGGTGCTCCGAGAAGGCCATGCGGTACAGGGCGGACATGCTCTCGCCCTGGCTGCCGGTGGTGATGATGACGGTCTTCGACGCGGGCAGGGAGCCGAGCTTGTTCATCTCCACGAGCGTGCCGGCGGGGATGTTCATGTACCCCTCCTCCACCGCCATTTTGATGACGTTTTCCATGCTCCGGCCCGTGATGCCGACCTTGCGCTTATAGCGGTGGGCGCAGTCGATGATCTGCTGGATGCGGTGGACGTTCGAAGCGAAGGTCGTGACGATGATGCGCTTGTCGCAGCCGCGGAACAGGGCGTCCATGCTCTCCCCGACGTGGCGCTCCGAGGCGGAATAGCCCGGGCGCTCCACGTTCGTGGAATCGGACAGCAGGGCGAGGACCCCCTCCCTGCCGAGCTCCGCGAAGCGGGTAAAATCGAAGACGCCGCCCTCGATGGGCGTGAGGTCGATCTTGAAGTCACCGGTGTGGACGACCTTGCCGATGGGCGTGCCGATGACGACGGCGACGCTGTCCGGGATGGAGTGGGTCACGTGGACGAGCTCGATCTCGAAGACGCCGACCTTGAACACGTCGCCCGCGGAATGGGTGTGGATCTTGACCTTCTGGGCGAGACCGTGCTCCTCGAGCTTCAGGCGGACGAGGCCCGCCGTCAGCCGGGTGGCGTAGATGGGGCAGTCCAGCTTCCGCATCACATAGGGCACGGCGCCGATGTGGTCCTCGTGCCCGTGGGTGAGGACCATGCCCTTCACCCGGTTCTTGTTTTCGATGAGGTACGAGATGTCGGGGATCACGACATCGATGCCGTACATGTCCTCGTCCGGGAAGCCCATGCCGCAGTCGACGATGAGGATGTCCTTCCCGTACTCGTAGACATAGAGGTTCTTGCCGATCTCGTTGAGACCGCCGAGAGCCATGATCTTCAGTTTTTGTGCCATGTTGAAACAGTTTTTCTCCTTTACCTTATGTATTCCAGCATATCGAAGGCAGACCGGTATGAGGACCTGTCTGCATAAGCTCCTGATCTAATCTTAGCCAATCCAATGGCAAATATTACATCTCCCGCCGTCCGTCCAGCGCGCGCATGAGCGTGGCGTCGTCGGTGAATTCCAGGTTCGAGCCCACGGGGATGCCGTAGGCCAGGCGCGTGACCTTCACCCCGAAGGGCTTCAAAAGCCGCGCGATGTAGAGGGCGGTGGTATCGCCCTCGGTGTCCGGGTTCGTGGCCATGATGACCTCCCGCACGCCGCTGTCCTCGTCGGCGACGCGGGCGACGAGCTCCGCGATGCGGATGTCGTCCGGCCCGATGTGGTTCATGGGGGACAGCACGCCGTGGAGCACGTGGTACACCCCGGAATACTCCCGGCTGCGCTCGAGGCTCGCCACGTCCCGGGCCTCCGCCACGACGCAGAGGACGGACCGGTCCCGCCGGGGATCGGCGCAGACGGAGCAGAGGTCGGTGTCCGTCAGGTTCTGGCAGACCGGGCAGGTGTGGACGCGCCGCCGGGCCTCCAGGATGCTCTCGGCAAACGCCTCCGCCTCCCCCTCCGGCAGGGAGAGGACGTGGAAGGCCAGGCGCTGGGCGCTCTTGCGCCCGATGCCGGGCAGGGACGCGAAACGGTCGATCAGCGTCTCAAAGGACGCGGGAAAATACGGCATGGTGCATCTCCTCAGCCGCGCAGGGCGTTCATCGCCGCGGCGCGGTCGGTTTTTCCGAAGACGGAGCTCCCCGCCACGAGCACGTTCGCGCCCGCCTCAATGACGAGAGGCGCGGTGTCGGGCGCGATGCCGCCGTCCACCTCGATGTCACAGGACAGGCCGGCCAGGTCGATCATGGACCGGAGCTCCCGGATCTTCGGAAGCTGGTCCGCCATGAAGCTCTGGCCGCCGAAGCCGGGCTCCACCGTCATGACGAGGAGCATGTCGAGCATCTCGAGCCAGGGGAGCGCCAGGGCAGCCGGGGTCTTCGGCTTGAGGGACAGGCAGGGCTTCACACCCCGGGCGCGGATGGCGGCCAGGGCCTCGGTGATGTTCTGGGGCTCGTCCGCCTCGACGTGGATCGTGAGGAGATCCGCGCCGGCGTCGGCGAAGGCGTCCACATAGCGTCCGGGCTTTTCGATCATGAGATGCACGTCCAGGAACGCCGACGGGAACACCTTCCGCAGGCTTTTCACCACCGGCACGCCGATGGTGATGTTCGGGACGAAGAGCCCGTCCATCACGTCCACGTGGATATAGTCCGCGCCGCCGTCCAGGACCTCGCGGACGTCGTCCCCGAGGCGGGTGAAATCGGCGGACAGGATCGAAGGGGCGATTTTGAGGTTTGTCATGACGCTCTCCCGGTGCATAGAATGTTCCAGCCGTGTCTCGCGAGGCAGGCTTTTTCATAGGGGAGGGACCGATCGGTCGTTCGATCCCTCCCCATCGCCCATGGGCGCAGGATAGTATACCATAGAAAAGGTAAAAAGTGCAAGTAAACCTTGACGATGGGGTCCGTTTCGCATAAAATAAAGGATGAATGACAAACCGTTCACGACTCCGGCACATTGGGGCCGACCGAATACGACAGACGAAAGGACAAGCATCATGGCCGACGAAAAGAACTACGAGTTTAACCTCACCCTCGATCCGACGACGCCCGCATCGAATTCAACGCTGGACCAGGCCATGCCCCAGGCGGAGGCCGCCATCGCCGCCGCAGAGGCGTCCGTTGCCGCCCCCACCGCCGCCGCCGTGGCCGCGGTGCCCGCGCTGACCCTCGGGAACGAGGCTCCTGCCGAGCAGGCAAAGCCCGCTCCTGTGGAGAAGCTCGACATCGACTCCCTCTCCCCCGCCGAGCAGGCCGCCGTGCGGGAGTTCGCCAAGAAGATCGACGTCACCGATTCCGCGCAGGTCCTCTCCTACGGCTCCAACGCCCAGAAGAACATCGCGAATTTCTCCGGCCAGGCGCTGGAATCCGTCCGTACCAAGGACCTCGGCGAGGTGGGCTCCATGCTCACGAACCTCGTCGGCCAGCTCCAGGGCCTGGACGCGCCGGACACGGAGGCCAAGGGCATCAAGAAGCTCTTTAACCGCGCCGCGAAAAGCATCTCCGACCTCAAGACCCGCTACGACAAGGCCGAGGTGAACGTGGACAAGATCTCCGCCGCCCTGGATCAGCACTACATCACCCTCAACAAGGACATCGTCACGATGGACCAGATGTACGAGATGAACCAGGCGTACTTCAAGGAGCTGTCCATGTACATCATCGCCGGCAAGCTCAAGATCCAGGATCTGCGCGAGAACGAACTGCCCGCCCTCGTCAAGAAGGCCGAGGAATCCGGCCTGCCCGAGGACGCCCAGGCCGCGAACGATTTCGCGAACCTCATCGGCCGCTTCGAGAAGAAGATCCATGACCTGGAGCTGACCCGGATGATTTCCGTGCAGATGGGCCCGCAGATCCGCATGATCCAGAACAACGACTCCCTCATGGCAGAGAAGATCCAGACCGCTATCGCGAACACCATCCCGCTCTGGAAGAGCCAGATGGTCCTCGCCATGAGCATGTACCACTCCCAGCAGGCGATGGAGGCCTCCCACAACGTCAGCGAGGTCACGAACGAGCTGCTGAAGAAGAACGCCGCCGCCCTGCACACCGGCTCCGTCGGCGTGGCCCAGGAGGCCGAGCGCGGCATCGTGGACATCGAGACCCTCACCCAGACGAACGCCGAGCTCATCGCCACCCTGGAGGACGTTCGCAAGATCCAGGAGGACGGACGCATCCGCCGCGCCCAGGCCGAGCAGGAGTTGGGCCGCATCGAGGGCGAGCTGAAGCAGAAGCTCCTCGAAATGCGCGGCTGAGGACCGCCGAACCAGCGCAGAAACGACCGCCGCCGCGAAAGGACAGACCCTTCGCGGCGGCGGTTTCTCGTTGCGATCAGGTTTTGCGCTCGAAGCGGTTGCCGCATTTGCGGCAGGTGAGCAGGAGCTTTCCTTTGTTCTTGGGGACGCGCAGAAGCGCATGGCAGGATGGGCAGCGGAAGAAGCGGTAATCCTTGCGCTGCTGCCAGCGGTCCTTCAGGGACCGGAACCAGGCAAGTACGGCGTTACGGCGCTGGAGATACCAGGCGTTTTCCCTCTGCCGCTTATAGATGTTCCTGGAAAACACGCGGATATAGCAATAGACAAGTCCGGCCATTGCCGCCAGGGATACGAGGGAGTGCAGGAGCCCCGGCA
Organism: uncultured Oscillospiraceae bacterium; assembly: GCA_905234575.1. GTDB lineage: Bacteria > Bacillota > Clostridia > Oscillospirales > Oscillospiraceae > CAJOIG01. The sequence goes on along the minus strand of CAJOIG010000036.1, from coordinate 5,811 downwards.
GGAAGCTGCCGAGCAGCACGAGCACGCAAACAGCGATCAGCAGGAAACGGGAGAATTCGTCCATCCCCCGGCGGCCGTACATGAACTGGGCCAGCTTTTGTCGGAATTTCATGGCGGAACCTCTTTGTCTTTGCGGGAGTTCGTTACTTCTATTTATTAAAATAATCCTTTTTTTCGCCCCTATGGTTAACAAAATGTGAATTCTGACCGTCCGCCGCCGTTCGGTCCGACAAAAAACGCCCTCCTTCCGAAGAAGGAGGGCTATCGCGTATAGACAGGGCTGTGTTGGTTCTTTGGAAGGAAGGCTCAGCAGGCGCCCTGTCCAAAAATGCGCGTACACACAGCGTTCTCTACGTGAACTCATTATAAAAAGCAAAACGGTTACAAGAATAGGCAAAACAGGTTACAAAATCGTGCGTTTCAGTTGCCATAACAAAAATACGATTTGTAATCACAAAAACTTCCACAAAAATATCGTTTCTGTTATATTTCCGTCGAAATGTAGTTGAAATCCGTCGTACGCATGTTTTAATATGTATTCGTCAGAATGACAACATTTTTGGAAGGAGATACACCCATGAAGAAACTCAGCAAGCTTATGTCCCTGCTTCTGGCACTGTGCATGCTGCTGTCTGTCAGCGCGTTCGCCAGCGGCGAAGCCGGCGGCAGCACGGCATCTGCCGAGCCCGGAACTGTCGAAAAGGCCCCCGTCGCGTATCGCGCCGTCGGCGAGCTCGAGGCTTCCGAGTATGAGTACCTCACGAACTACACGAACCGCAAGACCCCCGGCTCCATCTTCGTTGGCTACGACATGACCGCCTCCGGCGAGATCGAGCTTGACGAGACCGTCTCCGGCGAGGGCTACACCGCTGTGTACGCTCACGGCGAGGACGCGGACGTCACCGTCACAGGCAACCTGACCATCCTGGACGACAGCGACGGCCAGAACGCCTCCGACTTCTCCGGCCAGGGCTCCGCTACCGTCGCCTACGACGGCGCGAACCTGACGCTGAAGGATCTCACCTATTATTCCGAGGGCTTTGAGCGCGGCGTCACCGTCGTGTCCCAGAACGCTCTCGTCACCATCGAGGACTCCGACATCACCGTCATGGGCGCGGACGCTCTGCACGACGCGTGGGACGGCTATCACTCCTCCGCCGACCAGAGCTTCATGATCTCTCCCCCCTGGTGCCTCGGTCTGTACGGCGGCGGCCGCATCCTCAACATGATCGGCGCCACCCCGACCCTGGTCATCAAGGACTCCAACCTTGTCGGCGGCGAGACCTGGGGCCTGCTGTCCACCGACTCCGGCTCCAACATGATGATCAACGTCGTTGACTCCGTGCTGAAGGCTCTGCCCGAGAGCAAGGGCGGCTCCGACTCCGGCTGGCGCATCTTCGGCTACGATCCCGACGCCTACGGCTCCGCCTATGGCTCCTATTACATCGGCAACCCGACCCAGAACTACTATGGCGCCACCTTCGACGGCGTGACCTACGCCGCCATCATCACCGGCGCGGAGAAGGGCGTCTATGCCTCCTCCAACGGCAGCATCGACCTCTTTGACGCGAACGGCAACAAGCTCGAGACCGTCCAGGGCAAGGGCCAGCCCACCGTCATCAACGGCGTGTTCGGCTTCATGCAGCACAACGGCATCAACGACGCCATCTATGTCATTGACGGCACCATCGTGAACGCCGCTGACGCCATCGTCATCCAGAAGGCCGCGAACGGCAACTTCGTTTTCGACGAGGCCGTTCTGAACTCGGAGAAGGGCGTGCTCTTCCAGATGATCGACAACGACGATGACTCCCGCATCGGCGGCAACCCGATGAACGTCATGGTCGGCTTCGACGAGACCTACTCCGACAGCAAGATCACCTCTCACGGCGAGGGCTTCCCCGGCATCAACTACGCGGTCGACACCAAGTCCGGCGGCAACACCGTGAATGTCAGCTATACCAACGGCGCGTATAACGGCGACATCTTCAACGGCACCGGCTATTACGGCCAGGCCGGCGATAACCTCGTCATCACGATCGGCGAAGGCGCCGTCCTGAACGGCGACATCGCCCTGACCTCCACCATCAAGGGCGTGCCCTACAGCCCCGAGGCCATCGAGGGCATCGAGTACTACGGCGACGACATCCAGTACCTCCTGCTCGACGCCCAGGGCAATGTGACGAAGGACGCCTCCAAGGCCGCCTTCATCCAGATCACCGACTACACCATGACCGAGTACTTCCTGCAGGGTCATGTGGAGAACCTGCCCTACTTCAACGGCGTCTCCACCCTGGCTGTCACCGTCGCCAAGGGCGGCGAGTGGAACGTCGCCGGCGAGTCCCTGCTGACGAGCCTGACCATCGAGGACGGCGCGGTCGTCAAGGGCACGCTGGTCCAGAACGCGGACGGCTCCATCACCCTGAAGGCCGGCACCGCGGCCATCCCCGCCGGCACCTATGAGGGCGGCGTGGCGGCTGTCGAGGGCGGCGGCAACGTCGGCGGCGGCGTGACCGCGGACGGCACTCTGGACGTCGCCGCTGCGGCGGCGGCCATCGCGGACAACGGCGGCGCTTCCGCCGAGCCCGCCGGCTCCGCTGAGCCCGCGGCCCAGTCCACCTCTGTCGACACCATCGCGGCGGTCCTGATCGCCACCTCCCTTTCCAATGAGCCCAAGGGTTCGGACGAGCCCTCCGGCGAGCCTTCCGGCGATCCCTCCGGCGAGGGCAAGGACGACGATACCGCCGTCATCGTCATCGGCGGCCAGGAGTACAAGCTCGACGTCTACGTCATCGACGGCGAGGAGTACGTGAAGCTCGCGGATCTCACCTCCCTGTTCGGCGGCAAGTCCGAGGCTCCCGCGGCCGGCGGCGCCAGCTGGGCCGACTATCAGGAGTACCTGATCGAGGCGGCCGGCGGCAACGCCCCGAACCTCGACGAGTTCAAGGCGCAGGTCTACGCCATCGGCTCCTGGGACGAGATGCCTCTCGACCAGAGCCCCTGGGACATGCTCTTCACCATGGTCGGCGTCAGCACCTGGGATGAGTTCCAGGCCGGACAGCTTAAGAACAGCCAGGTCGAGGGCGCCATGGCCTGACCCCCAGCGCCTTCCAACTGCATCGTGACCGGGGAGCTTCGGCTCCCCGGTTTTCTCGTTCTATTCCGCAGTAAGACGCACGAACTTTCCAGGAAAAAAACGGGGAAAAGTGCAAAGAAATACTTGACAGTATCACAATTACAGACTATAATAAACAAGCTGTTTGGCGGCGTAGCTCAGTTGGCTAGAGCACGCGGTTCATACCCGCGGTGTCACCGGTTCGAATCCAGTCGCCGCTACCATCGGGGGAGGAGCTCTCCTCCCCCCTGTTTCTTGATGGAGGCTTAGCTCAGCAGGTTAGAGCGCATGCTTCACACGCATGAGGTCGCGCGTTCGAGTCGCGCAGTCTCCACCATTTTTTTGGCCCGTTGGTCAAGTGGTTAAGACACCGCCCTTTCACGGCGGTAACATGGGTTCGAGTCCCGTACGGGTCACCACTCTCGTTTCCTTGAAACGAGAGTTTTTTTTCTATATAGAATCACACGGCTGCCGTTTTTTCAAACGACAGCCGTGTTTTTGTATGTCAGGGTCAGCTCTCCTCCGCGAGGCCAAGTTCCTCCAGCAGGAGCTGAACGAACTTGCTCACCGCGACGCTGTTCTGCTCCCGCCGCAGCCAGCTCACGCCCAGGTGCCGGTAATACGCCGGCTCCGACGGACAGGCATACAGCTCGAAGGGATTGCGCCGCAGCATCAGCTCCGGAAGCAGCGACACGCCGAGGCCGCTCTCTACCATGGACATGACTGTATAGTCGTCCTTGACCATATACTGCCTCTTGGGGCGCATTTTCGCGTCCCGGAACATCGTCTCCGTGATCTGGCTGTATCCGGACTCCTGGAGGACAAAGGTCTCCTCACGGAGGTCCCGGAGCGTCACAGGACGGCCCGCCAGCGGATGCTGCGCCGGGAGGACGATGTTCATCCGGTCGGCCAGAAGCTCCCGGAAATAGAACTCGTCGGACTCCGGCGGGGTCATGAAGCCGATGTCCACGACGCCGTTTCGCAGCCACTCGGAGATCTGCGTAACGTCGCCCTGCAGCAGCTCAAAGCCGATGTTCGGGTAGCGCTCCCGGAAGCGCTGCAGGTACGGCGGCAGCCACTGACTCGACAGGCTCGTGAAGATCCCGATGCGGATGAGACCGACGTTCATGTTCTGCAGCTCCAGCGAGCGCTCAAAGACGCTGCGCTCCCCCTGCACGATCTGCCGCATTCCCGGGAGCAGGTACTCCCCCTCCGCCGTCAGGCGCACACCGGCCTTGCTGCGGATGAGCAGGGATACGCCGAGCTCCGTCTCCAGCGCCTTCACGAGCTGGCTCACCGCCGACTGGGTACAGCCGAAGTAGGCGGCGGTCTTCGTCAGGCTCTGGGTCTCGACGATCTTCATAAACACTTCATACCGTGATGTTCTCATAGGATGATCCTCATAAGGCAAGCTGATACAAATAATCAATTATTCTAAAATGTATTATATCCGATCGCGGCGATTTGACAAGTGTTTTTTGCAAAAAAGCCAAAAAATGTCACCGCCGGACGAGAAATCCTTTTCCCGCCGGCGGCGACCGTGTAATCATTTGGGCAAAAACCCCGTTTGCTTATGTTAACTTTAGCGGACAAAATTCGTCAAAATGCCGATACCGTCTGCCTCACATCGCACCACATCCCCCGATTTCAGGAATTTCGGCGGTTCAAAACCCATTCCCACTCCGGCGGGCGTTCCCATGGAAATGACCGTCCCGGCGCGCAGAGTCATGCCCGCGGAGAGGTCTGCGATAACATCCTGTATTCCATAGATCCACTGTCTGGTATTGCCGTCCTGTCGCTTCTCCCCGTTCACGAAGCAGCGCACGCCGATCTCCGGCGGGAAGGCAAACTCGTCCGCCGTGACGATGCAGGGGCCCATGGGGGTGAAGGTGTCGAGGCTCTTGCCGAGGTGGAACTGTTTATGCCGGGTCTGGATCTCCCGGGCGCTGACGTCGTTCACGATGGTATAGCCGAAGACGTATTCCCGCGCCCGCTCCGCCGGGACGCGGTAGGCGTCCTTCCCGACGATGAACGCGACCTCCGCCTCGTAATCCACCTGGTCGGTCACCTCCGGGTGGCTGTCGATGGCGCCGCCGTCAGCCACCGCCTCGTTCACGCGCTTCGAGAAATAGACCGCGTAGCTCTCTCGGACCATCGTGGGATGGAACCGCGCGGCCTCCGTGGTATGATCGGCAAAATTCATGCCGAGGCAGAGCACGTCCTGCGAGGGGCGCGGGATCGGCGCGAGAACGCGCACCTCCGACAGCGGGATCCGCTCCGCCGGAAGCTCCGCCGCCGAAACGCCCGCGCGGATGAGCTCCTCCATGGACGAAAACTGCCGCAGCGGTGCGACGCCCGTCTCCGTCAGCGCGCCGACGAGCTCGGTTTCCTCCCAGAGAAAGGTGATGAGTTTCATGGGACGCTCTCCTGTTCACATTATTATGTATACTATAGCATAAACTTTCCAGTTTGGGGAGATACTTTTTACGAGGTGATAAAAAATTATGACGACCAAAGAGCTCATGTATCTCGACGACGCCCTGAGTCACGCGCAGTTCCTTGCGACGCAGTTCCAGGACGCCGCCAGCCGGCTGCAGGACAGCACCCTGCGTACCCAGGCACAGCATCTGGCGGAGCGTCACCGCCGCATGTACCAATCATTCTACAATCTTGTGTAAGGAGAACGACATGGACGA
>CAJOIG010000035.1 GCA_905234575.1 uncultured Oscillospiraceae bacterium | reverse complement strand
TATACTGCTCTTAGAAACCACGAAAGGAGTGTGCGAACCGTGACAAAGCCATACACGATCCACCAGATTCAAAGCATTGTGTCTCCGATCGCCAAAGAACATGGCGTGTCCAGTGTAGCACTCTTTGGTTCCTACGCAACAGGGAAAGCAACGGCAGACAGTGATGTTGATCTGATAATCGAGAAGGGCCGGCTTCGCTCGCTGTTTCAGATCAGCGGGCTTCGGCTGGCGTTGGAGGATGCCCTGAATGTACCGGTCGATTTGATTACCAGTGACTCCAATGACAAAGCCTTTTTGGAAAGCGTTGCGAAAGAAGAGGTGTTGCTTTATCGAGAGGCGTGATCGAATTCTTCTTGAAAAAGTCATTCGCTACTGTGACCGTATAGCGGATAATTTGGACAGGTACCAGAACAGCTATGAGGCCCCTTTCTGACCGATCTTCTCTTTCAGGACGCCTGCTGTATGTGCATCGTCCAGATCGGGGAATTGGTGGGACAGCTTTCGGAGGAATTGAAGTCGCAAAACCCTGCGGTTCCATGGCGTACGATCAAGGATACAAGGAATTTCTATGTTCATGCCTATGGTTCGATCGATCTGCCATCCGTTTGGGAAACCCTTCAGTATGATATCCCTGCCTTAAAAGCCTCCTGCGAAAAGATTCTGAAACAATAAGCGTCCTTGCTTTGCATACGGAAAACATCCCGCCCCGGACCGTTCAGGTCCGGGGCGGGATGATTCCGGGGTGCGAATGGGCGGCGTATGCTGTGTCAGACGTCCGCGCGGATGCGGTCCATGATCCGGGCCATGAGCGCCGTGCGGCCGAAGGGGGTCATGAGATAATAGCCGTCCACATACGGCGCGACGGCCTTCGCCACCGCGGCGGAGATCTCCACGGCGAGGGCCTCGCCCTGCGCCCGGTCCGCGCCCTCGTAGGCCGCGACGATCTTCTCCGACACGGTGATGCCCGCGATCTCGCTGTTCATGTACAGCGCGTTTTTCTGGCTGACGACGGGAATGATGCCGCCGAGGAGCTTTCCCTTGAGTGCCTGCCGGGCAAGGCGCAGGTTTTCGAGCGCCTGCTCGGTCAGGACCGGCTGCGTGAGGAAGCCCTCGCAGCCGTTTTCCTCCTTCTGCCGGGCCAGGTCGAGCTGGATGCGGAAGTTCCGCGCGTTCACGTTCAGCGCGCCGAACACATGGAAGGGGTGGGCGAGGACGGCCTCATTCAGTCCCGTCACATATTTCATGAGCTTGCGGGAGTTGAAGTTGTATACGCTTTTGACCTCGTCCCGCTGCGCGGAGGGGATGGGGTCGCCGGTCACGACGAGCACGTTTCGGATCCCCTCGGCGCTCAGGCCGAGGAGCAGCGCCTGGGTGGCGTTGAGATTGCGGTCGCGGCAGGTCATGTGGGGCAGAGCGTCCATGCCGAGCTCCCGCTTGAGCTTGCAGGCCATGAGGCTCGAATCCATCCGCGCCCGGGCGATGGGGCAGTCCGCGATGGTGATGATCGACGCGCCGGCCGCCTGCAGCTGCCGCGCGCCGTCCATGAACTTTCCGGTGTCCGCGTCGGCGGGGGAATCGAGCTCCACGGCGAAGGGCTTCTGCGCGGGGTCGCACAGCGCCGTCCAGAACAGGTTTTCCGGTTCTGGTGCGGGGCGGGCGGCCTCTTTTCGTTTGACCGGATAGACGGGCGCGGCGCCGGGAGCCTTCATCGCTTTCGCGGTCGCCTCGATGTGCTGCGGTTCCGTGCCGCAGCAGCCGCCCAGGATCTTCACTCCGCGGTCCCGCAGCGCGGCCATCTGCGAAGCGAAATAGGCGGGGTCGCCGTCGTAGAACGTGCGGCTGCCCCGGACGACGGGATAGCCCGCGTTCGGCATGGCCGAGAGAAGGCCCGGGATACCTGCGTCCTCCAGAAGGGAGAGCATGTGCCGGGCACCCGACACGCAGTTGAGGCCGGCGGCGTCGATGTTCCCGTCCTCCGCCGCCGCCCGCAGAAGCGCTTTGGCCGAGAGCCCCTCCCGCGTAAAGCCGTCCGGCTGGGCGGCGAAGGAGACGATCACGAACGCCGAGGGAGCCTTCTTTTTGATGTAGGCCGCCGCCTCGTGGAGGCCCTCGTCCGTGCCGTTCGTCTCAAAAAGGAAATGCGCCGCGCCGAGTCGGAGGAACCGCTCCGCGAGCCAGATATACTCCTCCGCCGGGTCCGACGGACTGCGGACCGGGCCGATGTCCGCGAACACGTAGGCGTCTCCCGCGGCTTTTACCGCGATCTCATAGCCCGCCCGGATCAAATCCTCCGCCTCGTCCTCCGAAAACTGAAGCCGGTTCACGGAGAAGGTGTTGGTTTTGATGGCCTGGCATCCCGCCGCGAGATAGGCGCGGTGGATGGCCTCGACGTCCTCCGGGTGGGTGCGGTTCGCACGCTCGCAGACGGTCTCGCCCGCCGGGTGCTTTTTGGCGTAATAGGTCCCCATCCCGCCGTCGAACAGCAGGATATTGCTTTTCAGATAGTCCCGAATCTCCATGCAATCACCCCAGAACCTCTTTCGCTATGTCCGCGGCCTGCTTCGCGTCTTTGGCGTAGTAGTCCGCGCCGATCTCCTTTGCGTACTCCGGCGTCAGCACCGCGCCGCCGACCATGATGCGGCAGCCGGCCCCGCTGTCCCGGAGCGCCTCGATGGTCTCCGCCATGCTCACGACGGTCGTCGTCATGAGCGCGGACAGCCCGACGAGCCGGGCGTTTTCCCGCCGGACGGCCTCCACAACCGTCTCCTTCGGCACGTCCCGGCCGAGATCGACGACGGTATAGCCGTAGTTCTCGAGCACCACGCGCACGATGTTTTTCCCAATGTCGTGGATGTCGCCGTGGACGGTGGCGATCACGATCTTTCCCCGGGAGGCAGCCGTGTCCGCGCCGCTCTCCGCGATGCGCCGCTTGACGGCCTCGAAGCCCTCGCAGGCGGCGTTCGCGGCGTTGATGAGCTGGGGGAGGAAGATCTCCTGCTTCTCGTAGCGCTCCCCGACCCGGTCCAGCGCCGGGATGAGCAGGGTGTCGATCACGTCCATGGGGGACAGGGTCTCCAGCGCCTTTTCGGCGAGCGCGGCCGTCTCCTGGCGCAATCCCCTGCCGATGGCCTCCATGAGGCTCGTTTCCCCGGCGGGAGCTTTTGCCGGGGCGGACTCCGGCGCGGCGGCGAAGCGCCCGATATACCGCTCGCTGTCCCGGTCCTCGCCGGAGAGCACCCGGAAGGACGCGACCGCGTCCATGATGGCCTTCTGGTTGGGGTTCACGATGGGGAAATCAAGGCCCGCGTACATCGCCTGGGTCAGAAAGCTCACGGTGACGTTTTCCCGCGCCGGGAGGCCGAAGGAGATGTTGCTGACGCCCAGGACCGTGTGCAGGCCGAGCTCCTCCGTCACATACCGCACGGCCCGCAGGGTCTCGGCCGCCTGCTCCTGCTGGGCCGAGACGGTCAGCGTCAGGCAGTCGATGAACACGTCCTCCCGCGGGATGCCGCAGGCGAGGGCGGCGTCCAGGATGCGCCGGGCGATGGCGGCGCGCTGCTGCCAGGTCTCGGGGATGCCGTTTTCGTCGAGACACAGCCCGACCACGGCGGCGCCGTATTTTTTGCACAGCGGCAGCACGGCGTCCAGGACCTCCGGCCGGCCGTTCACGGAGTTCACGAGCACCCGCCCGTTCGCGTACCGGAGCCCGGTCTCGATGGCGGCGGGATCGGAGGAATCGATCTGCAGCGGCAGGTCGCATACGGACTGGATGGCCTGCACGGCCTGCTTCATCATGGCGGGCTCGTCGATTCCGGGCAGGCCCACGTTCACGTCCAGAAGGTCCGCGCCGGCGTCCTGCTGCTCGATGGCCCGTTCCTGGATGTACCCCATGTCCGCTTCCCGCAGTGCCTGCTGGAAGCGCTTTTTCCCGGTGGGATTGATGCGCTCGCCGATCACCTTCACGCCGGAAAATTCCGCCGTGCGGCCTGCGGAGCAGATGCCGCGCATCGGCTCACGTGGCGTATGGACGGGTTCCTTGTCCTTGATCGCGCCCGCCAGTGCCCGGATGAAGTCGGGTGTGGTCCCGCAGCAGCCGCCGAAGATCGAGACACCCAGCTCAACGGCCTTGCCGAGCTCGACGGAGAAGGCGTCGGGGGTGACGGTGTACGCGCCGGTGGCGGGATCGGGGAGGCCGGCGTTCGGCTTGAGGATGAGGGGCTTGTCCGTCCAGCGGCGCAGCTCCTCCACCAGGGGCAGAAGCTCCGCCGGACCGAGGGAGCAGTTGAAGCCCAGCGCGTCCGCGCCGAGGCCGGAGAGGGTCAGCGCCATGGCAGGGACGGTGGTGCCGACGAAGGTGCGGCCGGAGGCCTCGAAGGTCATCGTGACCCAGACGGGCAGGGAGGAGTGCTCCTTTGCCGCGAGTCGTAGAGATCGCTCATGGTCTCGAAGACGATGAGGTCCGCGCCGGCCTCCGCGCCCGCCTCGACCATCTCGCGGAAGATGTCGTACGCCTCGTCGAAGCTCAGCGTCCCCAGCGGCTCCAAAAGCTGGCCGATGGGACCGACGTCCAGGGCGACCCGCGCGGCCGTGCCCTCCGCCGCCTTTTTCGCGCAGCGGATGCCGGCGGCAACGAGTTCCCGCACGGAATACCCGCTCTTTGCCGCTTTGCGGCGGTTCGCGCCGAAGGTGTTGGCGTATATGACGTCGCTTCCGGCTTCGATGTATTGCCGCCCGATGCCGGTGACGACGTCCGGGTGCGTGATGTTCCAGGACTCCGGCAGTTCCCCGAGGGGGAGCCCCGCTGCCTGCAGCATGGTGCCGGTGGCGCCGTCCAGAAGGAGAATATCAGATCGTTCCACAGGTTTTCCCGTCCTTTCGATAGAGGCAGGTCGCATACAGCGTACAGGTGTCACAGGCCCTCGCGCGCTTTTTCGCCGGGGCGGGGGACAGCCCCAGAATGGCTGTCACGGTCTTCTGGGGGAGCATGAGCCCGCTGTCCGTGAGGGTGACGCCGATGCGTCTCGTCACGTCCAGCACCCGGAACAGGTCCGCCTGCTGAGACAGCGGGAGATCCCCGTAGCCCGGGCTGAACCGGTCGGTCAGATGCAGGGGCGCGAGCTCGCGCTCGAGGTCCGCGCACAGGTTGTTGCAGACGTTTTCCGTCGCTGCGCTGGCGCAGGCGTCCAGAAGGACCGCGTCTGCCATGCTGGTGACCTGGGTGCGGCGAAGGAGCGCGTCGATCTCGCCGCCCAGCGTGGCCGCCATCAGAACGGCGGCTTCGCAGCCGGACAGATGCGCCCGGATGTCCTCTCCCGCGGGACGGAAACCCGTCCCGGCCAGTGTGCCGTCCGGCAAAAGCTCGAACCGGCGCCAGACGGCCCGGGGCCTCGCCGTGCGGCGGACCGTCTCCGCGCAGCGGGCGATGTCGGCCTCCGCGTCCGCCGGGACCGCATGCCCGCCGTAGCCAAGATAGCGGAGCACTTCCCTATGGTCGATGCCTGTCAGCCGCGCGGTCATACGATACCCCCCTGAAACCCATCGTTTATCGCCGAAAGCCGGCGTGTTTCCGCTTCATATTATACTGCGGCGAAAGAAGGGAAATCAAGCTCTTTGCCCGTGCCGCCCCGTCCCGGGAAGCTCCGGGCGCTGTCCGGATCCATCCCGATCGGAGGCGCTCGCAAAAAAATGCAAACACAGCCGACATACGGCGGAAAATGTGATATAATCCTCCCAAAGGGACATAGCATCGTAAATACTGACCCAAGGAGGCCATGGCGATGGACGTGTATCAGCAATACAGAGCGAAGCTCCGTACGCCGGAGCAGGCCGTGCAGGCCGTGCAGAGCGGGGACTGGGTGGACTACTCCACGAACGTCTGCTTTCCGACGCTGCTGGACGCCGCCCTGGCAAAGCGCCGGGACGAGCTGACGGACGTAAAGATCCGGGGCAATCTCTGCTTCGGCCCCATCCGGGCGGTGGAGTGCGACCCCACCCGGGAGCATTTCCACTACAACAGCTGGCACTGCTCGGCCTACGAGCGCGCCCTCTGCGACCGGGGCCTCTGCAACTACATCCCCATGATCTTCCGAAACGTGGTGCCGTATTACCGGCATTTCCTCACGGTGAACGTGGCGATGATGTGCGTCACGCCCATGGACCGGCACGGCTTTTTCAACCTCTCCTGCGGCACGGGCGTCGCCAAGGGGATCCTGGACAAGGCGGACATCGTCATCCTGGAGGTCAACGAGCATCTGCCGCGAATCCTCGGCGGCTTTGACGAGAGCATCCATGTGTCCGAGGTGGACATGATCGTGGAGGGCGAGCATCCGCCTCTGCCGGAGTTCCCCATCGGGACCCCCACCCCCGAGGACATCATGATCGCGGACAATATCCTGCCGTACATCGTGGACGGCGCCACCATCCAGCTCGGCATCGGCACCATGCCGAACGTGGTCGGCCAGCGCCTGGCGGAGTCGGACCTGCGGGACCTGGGCATGCACACGGAGCTGTGCGGCGACGCGTATTACGAGCTCTTCAAGGCGGGAAAGCTGACAAACAGCAAGAAGACCGCCCAGCGCTGGAAGGGCGTGACCGGGATCGTGTTCGGCTCCGCGCCGCTCTATGACTGGGTGGATCAGAACCCCTCCGTGGTCATCGAGCCGCTGGAGTATGTGAACGCCGCCGAGACCATCGCCCAGCAGGAAAACATGGTCTCCATCAACAACTGCATCGCCGTGGACCTGTACGGCCAGGTGAGCTCGGAGAGCGTCGGCTTCCGGCACATCAGCGGCACGGGCGGACAGCTCGACTACCTGACCGGCGCCGCCATGAGCAAGGGCGGCAAGGCGTTCATCTGCATGACCTCCCAGTTCACCGACAAGAACGGACAGCGGCACTCCCGCGTCCTGCCTCACTTCGGCGGGGACATCATCACGAACCCCCGCAGTCAGGGGTATTTCATCGTCACGGAGTACGGCGTCATCAACCTCGCCGGACGCTCCACCTGGGAGCGGGCGGAGATGCTCATCTCCATCGCGCACCCGGACTTCCGGGAGGAGCTCATTGCCGAGGCGGAGAAGCAGAAGATCTGGCGGCGGTCGAACAGGCGATGACCGAATCGAAACAGAAAACAGGGGACTTCGGGTATGACCGAGGTCCCCTGGATTTGTTTGCGCGGCCGATGATCGGGGCCGCTCAGAGATCCGTGAGGGAGCGTTTCTGGGAGACCTCGACCTTGAGATCGTAGCAGGCAAAGGCGGCTTCGACGAGCTGAGGGTCGGGCTTCGGCGTGAGCAGACTGACGACGGGGACGATGACGAGCCCGGCCAGCATGGCGAACGCGCCGCAGTTGATGGGGGACTGGAGCACCGCCGGGAAGGCCGGGCGCGCCAGCATGTTGAGGATCATCAGCACGGAGCCGAAGAGGAAGCTGACCCAGCAGGCCGCCTTGGTGGTCTTTTTCCAGTAGAGCCCGTACAGGAACGGAGCGAGGAAGGCGCCGGCGAGCGCGCCCCAGGACACGCCCATGAGCTGCGCGATGAAGGTCGCGCTGTTGGAGTTCGTGGCGCGCAGAGAGCTCTGATACTGGAACACGGCGATGGCGGCGGAGATCACGATGAACACCACCACGAACAGGCGCATGGTAAGGACCTGCTTTTTCTCGTCCATGTTCTTCACCAGGTTGCCCTTGAGAAAGTCGAGGGTGATGGTGGAGCTCGAGGCGAGGACCAGGGACGACAGCGTGGACATGGACGCGGACAGCACGAGAATCACCACGACGGCGATGAGGATGTCGGGCAGGCCCGAGAGCATGGCGGGGATGATGGCATCGTAGCCGCCCACGGGGATGCCGCTGGCAGCCAGCTCGATCTTATCGGAGAAGAGCCGTCCGAAGCCGCCCAGGAAGTAGCAGCCGCCCGCGACGATGAGGGCGAAGACGGTGGAGATGATGGTGCCCTTCTTGACGGCGTCCTCGCTCTTGATGGCGTAAAACTTCTGCACCATCTGGGGCAGGCCCCAGGTGCCGAGCGAGGTCAGCAGCACCACGCCCAGAAGATTCAGCGGGTCCGGGCCGAAGAAGGAGTTGAACGCGCCGGGGACGGAGGAGACGCTCTCGTCCGTGACGGCGGCCAGGCCGTTCAGCGCCTCGATAAAGCCGCCCTTGGAGGCCAGCACCGCGGCGATGACGGCGACGATGCCGAAGAGCATGATGATGCCCTGGATGAAGTCGTTGATGGCGGTGGCCATGTAGCCTCCGGCGATGACGTAGATGCCCGTGAGGATCGCCATGACCACGATGCAGACGGTGTAGCTCATGCCGAAGGCCATCTCGAACAGACGGGACAGGCCGTTGTACAGCGAGGCGGTGTAGGGGATGAGGAAGAGGAAGGTGATGACGGAGGCCCCGACCTTGAGGGGGGCGCTGCGGAAGCGGGCGCCGAAGAACTCCGGCATGGTGGAGGAGTTCAGATGCTGGGTCATGATGCGCGTCCGGCGTCCGAGGATGGCCCAGGCGAGCAGGGAGCCGATGAAGGCGTTGCCGAGGCCGACCCAGGTGGAGGCGATGCCGTATTTCCAGCCGAACTGTCCCGCATAGCCCACAAAAATGACCGCTGAGAAATAGGACGTGCCGTAGGCGAAGGCGGTCAGCCAGGGGCCGACCTTGCGTCCGCCCAGGACGAAGCCGCTCACGTCGGTGGCGTTGCGGCGGCAGTACAGGCCCACGGCGATCATCACGCCGAAGAAAATGAGCAGCAGCAGGATCTTCAGAAGCATGGCGTTGTCCTCTTGTCTTTTATGATTTTATCTTTTTAAGTTTTAAAACTTTAAAAACGAAAAGAAGTATAGCACCGGGCGTCCGGCTTGTCAAGCCCCGAAAACGGAAAACCGGGCGCACCGCGTAAGGTGCGCCCGGAGGGTTCGGTGTTTATCAGTCGATGGCGATCTCGTTTTGCTGGGCGACCAGGAACTCGCTCGAATACGTCCGCCGCAGAAGGGGCTTTTCGATCTTGCCGGTGGCGTTGCGCGGGACCGGGGCGAAGATGATCTTGCGGGGCCGCTTGTAGCGGGGCATGGCCTGGCAGAACTCATTGACCTCCGCCTCGGAGAGGGTCATGCCCTCGCGGACCTCGATGATGGCGGTGGCGATCTCGCCGAGGCGCTTGTCCGGCAGGCCGATGACGGCCGCGTCCTTGATCTTCGCGTTGGAGCGGAGGAAGTCCTCGATCTGGACGGGGTAGAGGTTTTCGCCGCCGCTGATGATGACGTCCTTCTTCCGGTCCACGAGGTAGATGAAGCCGTCCGCGTCCTGCTCGGCCATGTCGCCGGTGTAGAGCCAGCCCTCGGAATCGAGCACCTCCCGGGTGGCCTCGGGGTCGTTGTAGTAGCAGGTCATCACGCCGGGGCCGCGGACGGCGAGCTCGCCGACGCCGGAGGTGATCTCGTTCCGGTGCTCGTCCACGATCTTCGTTTCCCAGCCGTAGCCGGGGATGCCGATGGCGCCGACCTTGTGGATGTTCTCCACGCCGAGGTGGACGCATCCGGGGCCGATGGACTCGCTCAGGCCGTAGTTCGTGTCGTACTGGTGGTGGGGGAAGACGGCCTTCCAGCGCTTGATGAGCGTCGGCGGGACGGGTTGGGCGCCGATGTGCATGAGCCGCCACTGGTCGAGGGTGTACTGGCTGAGGTCGATCCGGCCGCTGTCGATGGCGTCCAGGATGTCCTGCGCCCAGGGGACGAGGAGCCACACGATGGTGCAGCGCTCCTCGCTGACGGTGCGGATGATCCACTCGGGGCTGACGCCGCGCAGGATGAC
The DNA here is from genome assembly GCA_905234575.1 of uncultured Oscillospiraceae bacterium. Classification (GTDB taxonomy): domain Bacteria; phylum Bacillota; class Clostridia; order Oscillospirales; family Oscillospiraceae; genus CAJOIG01. The sequence goes on along the minus strand of CAJOIG010000035.1, from coordinate 5,479 downwards.
GGCCTTGCCGCCGGCCCGAAGGGAGCCGAACCAGTGCATCTTCGCGCCGGTGTGGTACAGGGGCGGGATGCAGAGGAATACGTCCTCCTTCGTCTGGCCGTGGTGGGCCTGCTCCACGGCGGCGGCGTGGGTGAGGCTCCGGTGCTTGTGCAGGATGGCCTTGGGGAAGCCGGTTGTGCCGGAGGAGAAGTAGATCGCGCCGTCGTCGTCGTCGGTGAGGTAGATGCTCGGCGCGATGGAGGAGCAGTAGGAGATCAGCTTGTCATAGCTGTCGGCAAAGGAGGGGCAGTCGTCGCCCACATAGAAGCGGTTTTTCACCTTGGGCACCCGGTCGAGGACCGCCTCCACGCGGCCGATGAACTCCGGGCCGAACACCAGCGCGTCCACGTCCGCGAGCTTCAGGCAGTGGAGGATCTCGTCGCCGTCGAAGCGGTAGTTCATGGGAACGACGATGGCGCCTGTTTTGAGGATGCCGAAATAGATCGGCAGCCACTCGATGCAGTTCATCAGAAGGATCGCGACCTTGTCGCCCTTTTTGATGCCGCGGGTGAGGAGGAGGTTCGCAAAGCGGTTGGCCTTGATGTCGAACTCGCCCCAGGTGATCTGCTTGCGGAACGCGCCGCTGCGGTCGGACTCGATGAGGGAATACTCCCGCCAGGTGACCTGGGGGATGTTCTTGACCTCGGGGTTGATCTCCACGAGAGCGACGTCATTTTTAAAATAGGTGGCGTTGCGCGTGAGAAGCTCGGTGATGGGCATGGTGAAACACTTCCTTGCATTCGATGGTTTGTCGGCGGCGGAGCAGTGCCGCCGGGTTATTCGCGCTTTAAAACTTTAAAATCGCTCAGCCCGGTCATTATGCCACGTTTGGAGGGATTTGTCAACCGGTATCGCGGCTTTTCCGGTTTACAGCGAGCTTGCTTTAAAATGTTGAAACTTTTTCTTGTATGTGGGGAAATGGTGATGTATAATAGGGAAAATCCCTAAGGAATAAGGTGGTTCGATATGAAACAGCTCATGTTGGGAAACGCGGCGGCAGCCCGCGGTCTGTATGAGGCCGGCTGCTGCGTGGTTTCCAGCTATCCGGGTACCCCCAGCACCGAGATCACGGAGGAGGCCGCGGCTTACGACGAGATCTACGCCGAGTGGGCGCCCAACGAAAAGGTCGCGATGGAGACCGCCTTCGGCGCGTCCCTCGCCGGCAAGCGGAGCTTCTGCGGCATGAAGCACGTCGGTCTGAACGTGGCCGCCGATCCGCTCTTTACCGTCAGCTATACCGGCGTCAACGCCGGCATGGTCATCGCCGTGGCGGACGACCCCGGGATGCACTCCTCCCAGAACGAGCAGGACTCCCGGCACTACGCCGCCGCCGCGAAGATCCCCATGCTGGAGCCCTCGGACTCCGGCGAGAGCCATGCGTTCTTCAAGCTGGCCTACGATCTTTCCGAGCAGTTCGATACGCCGGTGCTCCTGAAGATGTGCACCCGCGTCGCCCACTCCCAGAGCGTCGTGGACACTGGGGAACGGGTGGAACGTCCCGTAAAGCCCTACGAGAAGAACATCGCCAAGTACGTTATGATGCCCGGCAACGCCATCCGCCGCCATCCCGTCGTGGAGGAGCGGACGCGGAAGCTGGCGGAGTATGCCGAGACCTCCCCACTCAACCGGGTGGAGGACGGCTCCGACCACAGCCTCGGCATCATCACCTCCTCCACCTGCTACCAGTATGTGAAGGAGGTCTGCGGCGACAAATATCCCGTTCTGAAGCTGGGCATGATCTGGCCGATGCCCGCGGGAAAGCTCCGCGATTTCGCGGCGTCCGTCGAGAAGGTCGTCGTGGTGGAGGAGCTCGATCCCTTCATTGAGGACTACTGCCGGAGCCTCGGCATCCCGGTCACCGGCAAGGAGCTCTTCCCGCTGGAGGGTGAGTTCTCCCAGAACCTCGTGGCGGAGAAGCTCGGCCTGCCCGTTCCCCATGGCGTGAAGCTCGACGAGGCCGTGCCCGCGCGTCCGCCCGTGATGTGCGCCGGGTGCCCCCACCGCGGCATGTTCTATACCCTCAAGAAAAACAAAGTCACCGTCCTCGGCGACATCGGCTGCTATACTCTCGGCGCGGTGGCGCCCCTGGCCTCCATCGAGATGACCCTGTGCATGGGCGCTTCCATCTCCGCGACCCACGGCTTCAACAAGGCCCTCGGCAAGGACAGCGAGGGGAAGACGGTGGCCGTCATCGGCGACAGCACGTTCATGCACTCCGGCATGACGGGCCTTGCGAACATCGCCTACAACCAGTCGAACTCGACGGTCATCATCCTCGACAACTCCATCACCGGCATGACCGGGCACCAGCAGAACCCCACCACCGGCTACAACATCAAGGGCGATCCCGCCGGCAAGATCGATCTCGAGGCGCTGTGCCGGGCCATGGGCTTTGAGCGTGTCCGGGTGGTGGATCCCTACGATCTCGCCGCCTGCGACGCCGTGCTGAAGGAGGAGCTTGCCGCCGACGCGCCCTCCGTCATCATCAGCCGCCGTCCCTGCGCGCTTTTGAAGTATGTGAAGCACAAGGCGCCCCTGGTCGTGGACGTCGACAAGTGCCGGAGCTGCAAGAGCTGCATGCGCGTCGGATGCCCGGCCATCAGCATGAAGGACGGCAAGGCCGCCATCGACAGCACCCTCTGCGTCGGCTGCGGCGTGTGCAGTCAGCTATGCAAATTCGACGCGCTCAAGGAGGGAAAGTAACATGGTGAAGAACATAATGATCGTCGGCGTGGGCGGACAGGGAAGCCTCCTGGCCAGCAAGCTCCTGGGGCACCTGCTCCTTACCCGCGGTTACGACGTGAAGGTCTCCGAGGTCCACGGTATGAGCCAGCGCGGCGGCAGCGTCGTCACCTACGTCCGCTATGGGGACCGGGTGTATTCCCCCATCATCGACAAGGGCTGCGCGGACTTTGTCGTGTCCTTCGAAAAGCTGGAGGCCGCCCGCTGGGCGGAATACCTCCGGCCCGACGGCATCCTCGTCACGAACACCCAGGAGACCGACCCCATGCCGGTCATCACCGGCGCGACCACCTATCCCGAGGGCCTCATCGAAAAGCTGCGGGCGAAGGGCCTGCAGGTGGATTCCATCGACGCCCTTGCTCTCGCGGTGGAGGCGGGCTCTTCCAAGGCGGTGAACCTCGTCCTCATGGGTCGGCTCAGCCGGTATTTCGACTTCCCGGACGAGGCCTGGCAGGAGGCCATCGAGGCCTGCGTTCCCGCGAAGTTCCTGGAGCTCAACCGCAAAGCCTTCGAGCTCGGACGCGGCGCCTGACGAAACGAATGAGAAAGCATCTGTATTACTGAGGAGAAAGAGGCGATGCCAATGATTGCACCCAAGCGCTATTATCAGCCGGAACGCGAGACCATGCCCGCCGAGCAGCTCCGGGAGCTGCAGAGCCGGCTCCTGGTCGAGCAGGTCCGGCATGTCTGGGACAATGTCCCGTATTACCGGGATCTCATGGAGAAGAAGGGCGTGACGCCAGACGACATCCACGGGATCGACGACATCTCGAAGCTGCCCTTCCTCTCGAAGGCGGACCTGCGCGACGCCTATCCCTACGGGCTTCTGGCGGAGCCCCTGGAGAAGTGCGTCCGCATCCATTCCACCTCCGGCACCACCGGACGCCGGGTCGTGGCGTTCTATACCCAGGAGGACATCGATCTCTGGGAGGACTGCTGCGCCCGGGCCATCGTCGCCGCGGGCGGCAGCGCGGAGGATGTCTGCCAGGTCTCCTACGGCTACGGCCTGTTCACGGGCGGCGCGGGTCTCGACGGCGGCTCCCACAAGGTCGGCTGCCTGACGATCCCCACCTCCTCCGGCAGCACCGAGCGGCAGATCATGTTCCTCCAGGATCTCGGCGCCACCATCCTCTGCTGCACGCCCAGCTACGCCGCGTACCTCGGGGAGACCATGAAGGAAAAGGGCATGGGCCCGGACGACATCCCCCTCAAGGCCGGGATCTTCGGCGCGGAGGCCTGGACGGAGGAGATGCGCCGGGACATCGAGAACACCATGGGCATCAAGGCCTATGATATCTACGGCCTGACCGAGCTCTCCGGGCCTGGCGTCTCCTTCGAGTGCGAGGCGCAGAGCGGCATGCACATCAACGAGGACCACTTCTACGCCGAGATCATCGACCCAAACACCGGCGAGGTCCTGCCCGAGGGCACCAAGGGAGAGCTGGTGTTCACAAGCCTCGATAAGAAGGCGTTCCCCATGATTCGCTACCGCACCCGGGACATCTGCGTGCTCCGCCGGGAGAAATGCTCCTGCGGCCGCACGTTCCTCAAGATGGCCAAGCCCATGGGCCGCTCCGACGACATGCTCATCGTCAAGGGCGTGAACGTGTTCCCGTCCCAGATCGAGACCGTCCTGCTCAACATGGGCTACCAGGCGAACTACCTCATCACTGTGGACCGCGTCAACAACTCCGATACCCTGGACATCGACGTGGAGATGACGCCGGAGATGTTCTCCGACAACCTCTCCGTCATTTCCAAGCGGGAGAAGGAGCTCGTGAACGCGCTCAAGGGCATGCTCGGCATCTACGCCCGCGTGCATCTCGTCTCCCCGAAGTCGATCACCCGCTCCGAGGGCAAGGCCGTCCGTGTGATCGACAAGCGCAAGCTGGTCTGAACCGAAGGAGGTACCACCATGACCGTGAATCAGATCTCTGTCTTCGTGGAAAATAAGTCCGGCGCCCTGGCGCAGATCACCTCCGAGCTGTCCAACGCCGGAGTGAACATGCGCGCCCTCTCCATTGCGGAGACCCAGGATTTCGGCGTGCTGCGCTTCATTGCCGACAACGACCGGAAGGCCGCCTTCGTCCTGAGCGACGCCGGCTATGTCCTGTCGGTGACGCCGGTGCTGGCCGTTGTCATCAAGGACGAGCCGGGCAGCTTCGCCAGGACCCTCCGCATCCTTGCCGATGCCGGCATCGACGTAGAGTATACCTATGCCTTCCTCACGCCGCGCCCCGGCACCGCCTGCATGATCTTCCGCGTGCCCGACAACGACGCGGCGGAGAAGGTCCTCACCGACGCGGGCGTGAAGCTCGCGTCGAAAGAGGAGATGGCCTGACCCCCGCATGGCAGTTTTCAAGGACATCGACGACGCCCGCGCCTACTTCGAGGCGGACCGCTTTGCCGTGGAAAACGGCATGGTCCTGGAGGAGTTGGGCGACGGATACAGCGTCTGCACCGTGGAGCTGTCCGCCCGGCACCGAAACGCCAACAACGAGGTGATGGGCGGCGCGATCTTCACCCTGGCGGACTTCGCGTTCGCCGCGGCGGCGAACCACCGCCACCGTCTGACCGTGGCCCAGCAGGTGAGTGTGAACTACCTCAGCGGCACCCGCGGCACAAAGCTGACGGCCAGGGCCGAATGCAAAAAAGACGGGCGCAGCTCCTGCGTGTACAACATCGACGTGACCGACGA
>CAJOIG010000034.1 GCA_905234575.1 uncultured Oscillospiraceae bacterium | reverse complement strand
AAAAACGCGGAGAAGAATCACCAGGACGTCATGTATATCACGGAGCGCTGCGTCTTCCGGCTGCTGCCGGAGGGCCTCACGCTGACGGAGATCGCTCCCGGCATCGACCTCGAACGGGACATCCTCGCCCGGGTCGAATTCCCCCTCCGCGTGGCGGAGGACCTGCAGATCATGCGGTTCTGATAGGAAAACGAAACAACGATCCCCTCGCCGTGGAAAAGAACACGGCGCGGGGATCGTTGCTTCAGTCGATATTTTGCGAAGGACGGCTGCCGTCCAGGATCGCATATTTCGGCGGGGGCGCAGGACGGACGCTTTCCGGCCTCAGCGTCAGCTTTTTTTGTCCGTAGGTATCCTGCCCGATCGCCGCCTGAGCCTTGAACGTGATCCACCCGCCCTCCGGGGAGGCCGGGTCCATGCGAAGCTCGAAGCCCATGAACTGCAAGTCTGCCATGCAGCAGGACATAACGACGCGTCCGGCGGACCAGGGTCCGTTCGGATCGCTTCGGCGCAGCTCCAGCGGATCGGGGAAGCAGAGCGTTTTTCCCTCGTAGTGCTCCGGGTGATCCAGTGCGTCGAGCCAGAAGGGGAGATAGCGGTCCTTGGTGATGGTGATCTCTTCCTCCTCCAGCGAGAAGGGGAGAAACAGGTCGAACGCCTTTTCGTGATACCCCATTGGGTCCTGCCGGAGATACGAGGCCTTCGGATTCATCAGCCGGAAGGCCTGACTGTAGGGAGCGAGGAGCTCCTTCGACGGGCACCCCCGGAAGGTGACCTGCTGGGACGCCGCCGCCATCCGGCCGATCATCGGCCGGAAATTGACAAAATACAGGGGAAACGTCTTCCAGTCGATCCAGGCGGAGGCGAAGGAGACATGCATACACGCGGGAAGCTGCTCCCGAAGCTCCGGGAGCATGGCGTTCATTTCCACATAGATCCGGTCCGGCCGGTATTTCTCGATGCAGCTTATGCAGAAGGCGCCGACGTCCTCGTTTTCGTCGTAATAGGCGACCGACGTCCGCTTTTCCCTCATCGCGTCCGGGTCGTATGTCTCCTCGCCCTGCTCAAAGCACAGGATGAGCGTGGAGCCGTATTTGTGGAAGAAATCGTTCCGGATGCAGTTTCGGATGTAGGTGGTTTTGCCGGCGTCCAGAAAGCCGTATACGAGTCTTGTCTCGATGCTTCGATCACTCATGGTAAGACCTCCGCCGATTCGGATAAGCCCGGAAAGGAAGCGCCCCATCGCTGATGTCGATGGGGCGGACTTCCGCTATAGACGGTATTCGCTGCGCGACTTTCCGGTCAGTCGTATACGCAGACCAGACGGCCGCTGACCTCGCCGCGGCGAAGCTTTTCGATGCCCTCGGCGATGTCCTCGAATTTGCAGGTGTGGATCTCGGGATCCAGATCGCCGCTCGCCAGCAGCTCCAGGCAGCCGCGCAGGTCCTCCGTGGTGCTTCCCTGGGAGCCCATGAACGTCAGCTCCTTGAAGATCATGGAGTAGGTGTAGATCGTGGAGGTGTCGGTCGCCATGCCCACGAGGACGACCTTGCCGTACTGCTTGACCGTGTTCAGAGCATCGGCAGTGGTCTTGCCGGCGCCGGCAAAGTCGATGATGACGTCGAGGTTCTTGTCGGCAAAGTCGGTGATGCTCGGCTTGACCTCGGCGGCACCCAGGCTGAGGGCAAGCGCCTGCGCGGAGGGCTTTCTTGTCGCGACATAGACCTCGCAGCCCTTCAGGACGGCGGTGCGGACGGCGAACTGACCGAGCCCACCGACGCCGATGATGCCGACCTTCATTCCGGGCTTGGCGCCGCCGACGGTGCACACGGCGTGATAGGAGGTGGCGCCCGCGTCGGTCGCGGCTGCGGCCTTCTCAGGAGGCAGTCCCTCCGGGACCTTGACGAGCTGCTCCACCGGCGCCGTCGTCATGGTGCCGTAGCCGCCGTCGCGGGTGTATCCGGGGGTCGTCCCGTCCTTCGCGTACAGGGGGCATACAGCCACGATGTCGCCGATCGCAAAGCCTTCCACGCCCTCGCCGATCTCGACGATCCGACCGCAGACCTCATGGCCCATGATCACCGGGACGTTGAAGCTCCCCATCCAGGACTCGATGTCCAGAGCGGAGACGTCCGAGTGGCAGAGACCGCCGGCCAGCGTCTTCAGGACGACATAGCCCGGCTTAGCCTTCGGATCGGGTTTTTCGACGATCTGAAGCGGTTGATGTGTACCGGTAAATTCCCAGCCTTTCATAATGCTGACCATTCCTTTCTCGGGTAACCCGATGTCGATGTGACTGTGAGCCGACAATAGTAAAATTTGCTAATGTCAAGCTTTACTTCACCTTATCACAACATTTCATCAAGCGCAAGAATAAATAGATAAATAACAATTCGCCGGAATTGCGATTTTATGCGGCTGTTAAAACTTGTCAACAGTCTTCGCTTTTATTTATTCTGTGCAACGAAAAAGAAAGGTATACCTAAGAAAGACGGAATCATTGTCGTTCACGTCTCGGGCACGGTCATCACCGCGTCCGTGATGGCGCACATATAGAGGTTTTCGTCGTTCCTTGTGAAGGTCCCGGTCACAACGACGGTATCGCCGTTCTTCGGGTAATCGTCGGGATAAATGAGAGCGTCTGCGTCCGCCGGGAAGAATTGCAGGCCCTGGGAGCAGCAGGCGGTGGCGTCCGGGATGATGCAGTTGAAGTACGGTTCGCCGGTGAAGGGGTTCTCGTACGCGGAGAAAAGCCCCTCGATGCGGACGACCTTTCCGTAATACGGCTCGGGCTCATAGCGCATGTTATAGACCTCGGCGTAGACCATGGTGCCGCTCAGGCGTGTAAGATCGAGGTCCACGCCCTCCGCGGGGTCTCCGAGCTCCGCGGCGTTTCGGGCGCCGCATCCTGCCGACAGGAGCAGGAGTGCGGCGAGAAACAGATGGAACCGTCGGCGTCTTTTCATAGTTCAGCAGTAACGGTCAGGGTGGGACCGTCGGAGCGGGCGCGGATGCTCCCGCCGTACATGGTGACGATCTCGTGGGCGATGGCAAGGCCGAGGCCGTGCCCGTCCTGCGCGGAGCGATGTTCCGGCGCGCGGTAAAAGCGCTCGAACAGCTGGGCGGTGTCGAGCTCCGCGGTCCCCGGGGCGATGGAATTTGAAATGGAGAGCACGGCCTTCTTCTCCCGGTGCACCGCCAGCCGGAGGACGTCGCCATCGGGTGCGTATTTCACGGCGTTGTCCAGGAGGACGGAAAACAGCGTGCGGAAGGCGTCCTCGTTCCCGCTGACCGTGACGCCGGGCTCGATGTCGGTCTCGATGCTTTGACGCCGGGCCAGGGCCTTGGGACGGAAATCGGCCACCGCCGACTCCGCGAGAAGGGAGAGGTCCACGGGAAGCGCGGCGGCCTGCTGTTTTTTCTCGTTCAGAAGGGAGTAGGTGGTCAGCTGGTCAATGAGCACGGCGAGGTGATCCGCCTGCTCCTGGGCGCTTTCGAGCCATTCCGTCCGGCCGGACTCCATCATCTGGAGATCCAGGTCCGACATGATGACGCCGAGGGGCGTTTTGAGCTCGTGACTGGCGTTTGAAATGAAGCGGCGCTGGCTTTCGATGTTCTGGGCGAAGGGCCGGATGGCCTGTCCCGAGAGCATGGCAACGAGGGCGAGCGCCACAAAGAAGCTCGCGAGGCCGACGAGCAGGGAGGTGTTCCGCAGAGAGCGCAGGGCCGCGAATTCCGTCCCGCAGTTGAGAAACACGACCCGGTACGGTACGTCCCGGGAAACGACGCGGTACCGGTATGTTCCGACGTTCCCGACGGTGGGTCCGCCGGCCAGAAGATCGGCAAGCAGCGTGCGGGAATCGATGCCGGTGACGGCGGTCAGCATATTGAGCTGATGCTCGAGGATGGGGCCTGTCATGGTGCCGTTCAGGATGAAGTAGCTCGTCTCGTTCATGATCCCGGCGCTGTTCATGTCGACCCACCGCCGGACCTCCGGCGGCGTGCTCATGAGCATGCCGATGGGCGGCCCCATGCTGCTCTCTCCCAGAAAGGCGAGTCTTGCATCGATCCCGGCGTAGACGTTGTGCCGGTTCACAAGGTTAACGCCCAATAGGATGACCAACAGCACCGCGAGAAAGGCCACCATGACGATGCGGATGAATCGGAAGCGAAGCGAGCGGATCATAGCAGCAGCTCCTGCAGGGAGTAGCCGACGCCGCGCTCGCCGCGGATGAGCACCCGTTCGCTGACCTGGTCGAGCTTTTTGCGAAGCGAGGAGATATGCACCCGCACGACGCTCATGTCGGGCATATCCTCCCAGCACCAGACCCGCTTGCAGAACTCGTCGGTCGAAACGCTTCGGCCGGGGTCCCGGGCGAGAAGCTCCAGGATCTGGAATTCCTTTCCGGTGAGGCGCACCCGTCCCAGAGGGCCGGATACGCTGTGGTCGCCGCCGTCCAGGGTCACGTCCGCGAAGGTCAGCGCGTCCGGGCGGTACGAAGGACGGCGCCGGACCAGCGCCCGCACCCGGGCCAGCAGCTCCTCGGAGTGGAACGGCTTTGACATATAATCGTCCGCGCCCGCGTCGTAGCCCTCGATGCGGTCGTCCATCTGGGTCTTTGCCGTGAGGACCATGACGGGCGTCTGCACACCCTCCGCCCGCAGACGGCGGATGACCTCCACACCGTCGAGCCCCGGCATCATGATGTCGAGCAGAAGGCCGTCGTAGAGATTGGCCAGCGCGTAGTCCAGGGCGTCCGTGCCGGTATAGACGGCGTCCACTGTATACCCCGCGTGCTCCAGAATGGCGGTCAGGGCCCGGCAGTAAGAGCGGTTGTCCTCCGCCACGAGTATCCGCATAGATGGTCGCCCTCCTTTTCTTCTTTTTTTCTATTATACGGCGCATTTTGCCGGATGGAAAGATGGCTGACAAAAAAATATCGGGTTTTTATTGCAAAACATTTATAAATCCGATACAATGAAATCAGAGTAAATGCCCCGCCGGAGCGCGGCGGGGAGGAGAAAGTATGCAAGAAACTGAAAGGAGTACGTGGTTCGATGAAACATGAAGGCAAAAAGATCGCCCGGCGCGACTTTCTGAAGGGCGCCGGCGCGGTGACCGTCGGTGCGGCGGCGGTGTCCCTGCTGGGCGGCGCGGCGCTGGCGGACGCGGAGCCTGACGCCGCTACTGCGGCCAGCACGGTCGCGGCGGCCCAGACCGCGGGCACCCCAGTGGCCGGCGGCACGAAGTACACCACCTTTGCCAATCCCGACGAGATCGGCATCCTGCATCCGGCGGCCTTTACCGCGTCGGCGGACGTGGTGGTGGTCGGCACGGGCATCGGCGGCATGATGGGCGCCATGATCCTGGCGGAGCAGGCCCCGGACGCGAAGATCGTTCTGCTGGAGAAGAACAGCGACTGCGGAGGCAGCACGAACTTTGCCGAGTGCAACACCCCCTCCGGCGGCGCGTCGGACCGGGTCCAGGCGTATCGCTCCGGCTATTCCCAGGCCGCCGCGAGCAGCTACATCAAGGACCCCATCCTGCTGGCGGAGCTGTCCCTGGACCGCGGCAAGAACTCGGCCTGGCTCTTCACGAAGCACAATATCGGCTGGTCCGGCATGTTCTACGAGGGCGGCAACGGCCGAATCCCCATCCAGAAGCTCCGGGCGGAGGTGGAGTCCGATCCGGCGTATAAAAACATCTCCCTGTACCTGAACACCCGCGCGACCGCCCTGGTCGTCTCCGACGACGGGTATGAGGTCACCGGCATCCAGGTCAAAAACGCCGACGGGACCTACACCACCATCACCTGCAAGGCGGTGCTCCTCGCCACCGGCGGACTCTCCACGAATTTCGACCTTCTGAGCTACTACACCGGCCAGGACGTGCAGGAGAAGTGCCACGGCTGGGGCGAGGGCCAGGACGGCGACGGCCATCTTCTCGTGGAGCAGACGGCCCACGGTCAGTGCAAGGGCATCACCGTTTCGAGCCTCTTCAACAACGTCAAGGGCTTTGAGTACGACTCGGCTCTCGGCGTCGCCGCCACGATGCAGCCGGCGAACCTCTATGTGAACCAGTACGGCCTGCGCTTCACCTCGGAGGCCATCAACGACACCGCCGCCTCCGGCAAGATGGTGGAGCTCGCGGGCAAGGTCTGGTCCATCCTCGGCCAGGGCCTCATCTCCCATTTCGAAAATGGGGGCTGCACCCGGCATTACTCCCAGTTCTCCGACGCCCTTGTCGGCGCGCCGTGCGACCTGCAGAGCGAATTCGTCAAATACGCCGGAAACGAAAACGTCGTGAAGGCGGACACCATCGCGGAGCTGGCGGAGAAGATCGGCGTCGATCCCGCCCGCCTTACAGCGACGGTGGAGCAGTACGAGGCGGACTGTGCCGCCGGCACGGGAGACAGCTATTTCGGCAAGGCCGCGGCCTACATGATCCCGCTGGGGGAGGGACCGTACTACGCGCTGCGCCTGAGCTCCGGCGTCCTGAACACCAACGGCGGCATCCGCATCGACTATAACGCCAACGTCTGCGACCCGTACTTCACTCCCATCAAGGGCCTGTTTGCCGCCGGCGTGTGCTGCTCCGGCTACGACGGCGAGGTCTACGGCGGCGGCACCTGCCAGACCTCCGGCATGTGGGGCGGCTCCAAGGCGGCCCGCGTCATTGTGGAGGATTACCTCGGCGGCAGAGTGGCGGACGACTGGTTCGGCCCGGAGGAATATGTCTCCGCGGCCTCCGGCAGCTCGTCGTAAAACCGCATAACAAAAGGGCGCGTCCACAGCGGACGCGCCCTTTCGGCGATTGTCGGGGGATTACTGTGCGGCGTACCAGGCGTTCAGATCGACGCCGATGGATTCCCACTCCACCGCCGTGGGGCCGTAGTTGCCGTCGTCGAAGGACCAGGTGTCATAGGGCTCCGGCAGGTAAAGCTCCATCTCCGAGCGCAGGCGGTGGACGGAGAACTGGGTGTACTGCGGGCTGTACAGGTAGTCGTGGCGGGTGGAATCGTCGATGTTGTCCTCCTCGCTGATCTCCAGGGAGCCGGACTGGAAGAGCTGATTGCCCTCCTCGCCCTTCCACTCGGTCTGGGCGTTCACGACTGTGGGCTCACCGGAGCTGTTGGAGCCCAGGGAGACGAAGAAGCTGCCGCCGAAGTCCGTGAACATATGCAGGTGCCAGAGCTTCCAGCTGTCGCCCTCCTTCACGAAGTCCGCGCCGTAGGCCTCCCAGATGGAGCCCGCGCTCTGGCCGGTCTCCATGATCATGCCGGGGGAGTACCAGAAGGCCTTGGCGGTCTTGCCGTCCCGGGCGACCTCGATGATGCTCGTGGTGGTCACATGCAGCAGGAGCTGGCCCACGCCGCCGTAGACGTCAAGGATCTGCTCGTCCGTCCAGTCGGAGACGTCGATGCCGTTCTTCTCGCAGTAGCGCTTCGCGCTCTTGAGCCAGCTCTGGTCATGCCCGGTCATATAGGCGTCCCAGATGGAGCCGTAGCCGACCATGAAGCCCTGGTTCTGGCCGAAGGAGGCCGTCGCCTGGTTCTGGGGCTCCTGCACCCAGAGGTTCTCCATCTCGGCGCGGTGCTCGCCGTAGCAGTGGTACATGACGTGCCAGCTCATGACGTTCTGGATCTCGACCGCGTCCTGGGCGCGCTCAAGTTCCGCGAATCGGGCGTCGATCTCCTCGTCGGTGTAGGCAAGCGCTCCGATGCCGCAGGACAGGAGCAGCGCCAGCACACAGGCGAGGCTGAGGATGACTTTCATCGTTCGTTTCATGGGGGCCTCCTTTTGTAGTAAAGTGGTGTTAACAGTATATCCCGGTAACGTTAAGAGAACGTTAAGTTTTGAACGGATGCTTTCCCCGATTGACACGAAGCCCTGTCTCTGGTAAACTGTATTCGATCCGACTGTGAAGCAAGTTCTGAGCAGGAAGAGCCGATATGATCATCCGCGCGGCGTCTTATTCTGACGTCCGTGTGTATCTGCTCTGCCGTCCGTCCGGATCGGCAGATTTTTCTTTGGGAGGATAGAATATGTACCGTTTCGCGGTATACGGCAAGGGCGGCATCGGGAAATCCACCGCCTGCACGGCGCTCAGTTGCGCCTTTGCCGAGAAGGGGATGAAGGTCCTGCAGGTGGGGTGCGACCCCAAGGCGGACTCGACGCTTTATCTGCACGGGGGCGAGCGCATCCCCACGATGCTGGACACCCTGCGGCAGAAGCGGGACGCCGCGACGCTTTCTGACCTCATCGTCACGGGCTATCGCGGAATCGTCTGCGCAGAGGCGGGCGGCCCCACGCCGGGCCTCGGCTGCGCCGGACGCGGCATCGCGGCGGCATTCGAGGCGCTGGACGAGCGGGATGTCTTCGAGGTGGTGAAGCCGGACCTTGTTCTGTATGACGTCCTCGGCGACGTGGTCTGCGGGGGCTTTGCCATGCCCATCCGGGAGGGCTATGCCGACCGGGTGTTCATCGTGACCTCGGGGGAGAACATGTCCATCTACGCCGCTGCGAACATCGCCATGGCCGTGGAGAACTTCCGCAAGCGCGGGTACGCCTGCCTCGGCGGCTTAATCCTCAACCGGCGGAATGTCCCGGACGAATACGAAAAAGTAAAGACCCTGGCGGACGAACTTGGCACGGAGATCCTGGCGGATCTGCCGCGGGACGACCACATCTCCGACGCCCAGGACACCGGGCGCAGCGTCATGGAGGTCTATCCGGACTGCGACTATGCCCGGGGCATCCGCGCCCTGGCGGACCGGATGCTCGCGACGGAGGACGGTCATGCTTGAGTATCAGCTTCTGGGGGACCTCACCTACGAGTACAACGCCGACCTCGGCCTGAGCTATGCCTCGCCGGTGCGCGGGGTGTGGAACATCGTCCACATCGGGACCCTGGTGCCGGAGGCCCATGAGATCTTCGTCTGCCCGACGAGCTGCCTGCGCGGCGTTGTGCTGACCACGGCGGAAATGGGAGCCATGGACCGGCTCTCCACCATCACGGTGGGGGAGGACAACATCCTGGAGGGGGACATGGAGGAGGCGCTCCAGCGCGGCACGGAGCGGATCATCGCGGAACTGCCGGTCCGTCCCCGGGCGCTGCTCATCTATACGAGCTGCATCCACCATTTCCTGGCCGTGAACTACCAGCGAGTCTATCGAATCCTCCGGGAAAAGTACCCGGACATCGACTTCATCGACTGCTACATGGATCCCATCATGCGGCGTACGGCCCCGGCGATCCCGTCCCTTTGGCGGCAGATCCACCGGCTTCTGCCCAAGACGGACAAGGACCTGCGCCGGGTGAACTACGTCGGCAATTGCTTTGCCTACGGCGAGCACTGCGATCTGACGGCATTCTTACGCGCCTCGGGGGTGGAGGTGCTCCAGCTTCAGACCTGCGCGTCCTACGACGATTTTCTCCGCATGGGAGCGTCCTGCGTGAACTTCACCTTCCACAACACGGCGAATACCGCCGCGAAGGATATGCGCCTGCGTCTCGGTCAGACCTGGCTGCCGATGCGGCCAGGCTACCGCTACGACGACATCGACGCCGATCTCCGTATGGCCGCGGAGACGCTCGGTCTTGCGCCTTTGTCCGACGCGCACATCGCGGCTGAGCGGGAGTCGACCGAGGCCGCCGCTGCCCGGACCCGGGAGGTTTTGGGGGATACCCCCGTGGCTCTCGATTACACCGCCGTGGACCGGCCTCTTGAGCTTGCTCTGTATCTTCTGGACCACGGCTTCCGCGTGGAGTCCGTATTCATCGACGTGTTCACGGAATCCCGGGAGATCTTTGACGAGCTGCAAAAACGCGCTCCGACGCTGAAGATCTATCAGTCCCTGGGCTGGAACATCCGGCGCATGAAGCGCGGTCACGATGGTCCCGTCCTCGCCGTGGGGCAGAAGGCGGCGTATTTCCTCGATACGGAGCATTTTGTGAACATCATCGAAAACGAGGGCATGTACGGCTACCGCGGCATCCGCCGTTTGCTGGAGCTTATGGCGGAGGCCTTCCGGGAGACAAAGTCCATGCGGGAGCTTGTGCAGGTCAAAGGCTGGGGGTGCGCGTGCGGATGAAAAAGGATTACCAGACCCATGTGTTCACGTCCACCTACACGGCGGACGTCTCGGGCGTATGCTCCGCGCTGTACGAGCTCGGCGGGATGACGGTCCTGCACGACCCCTCCGGCTGCAACTCCACCTATTCCACCCACGACGAGCCGCGCTGGTTCGATTCGGACAGCCTCATGTTCGTTTCCGGCCTCGACGAGATCACCGCGGTCATGGGAGACGACGATGTCCTCATCCGCGACGTGAAGCAGGCGGCGGCCGACCTGTCGCCCCGCTTCATCACCCTCTGCGGCGCGTCCATCCCCCACATTATCGCCTTTGATTATCGAGGGGTGGCGTATCTGATGGAGAAGGAGACCGGCCTTCCCGTGCTCCCGGTGCCGACAGACGGCCTCAAGAGCTATACGAGCGGCGTCGGCCTCGCGCTGACGGCCTTCCTCGACCGCTTCGCCGATCCCGCGGAGCATGCCGAGGCTCCGGATCGCTCCGTGAATCTCGTCGGCGTGACGCCGCTGGATTTCTCTGTGAACGGGAACGTCGAAGCTCTGCGCCGGACGCTGGAGGAGGCGGGCTTCACGGTCAACTGCTCGCTCGCGATGGGGGAGAGCTTCGAGGGAATGACCCACGCCTATCGCGCGCGGGTGAACCTCGTTGTGTCCTCCGCGGGCCGCCGCGCGGCAAAGCGCATGAAAAGAGCCGCCGGTATCCCGATCGTCGAGGGCCTGCCCGTCGGACCCGAACAGACCGCGGCGGTGCTCCGCGCGCTGGAGGAGACCCTGAAAGACGGAAAGGACCGGACCGCCTGGGGTCCTTTCGGGAACACGGACCGCTGGACCGTCCCGGCGGGGGGCGTTCTCGTGATCGGGGAGGAGGTCTTTGCCAAGTCCCTTGCGAACGC
>CAJOIG010000033.1 GCA_905234575.1 uncultured Oscillospiraceae bacterium | reverse complement strand
CCTGCTGTTCGTGGGCCTGTCCACCGCCTTCAACATCATCGGGGACATCCTCCTCGTGGGGGTGTTCGGCCTCGGCGCCGCCGGCGCGGCCATCGCCACGGTGCTGGCGCAGCTGCTGTGCGTCGTGTACGGCGTGCTCCATGTGAAAAAGCGGGGCTTCCCCTTCGACTTCCGGCTCCGCAGCTACCGTCTCGTGAAGGACGACGTCCGGCCCCTCCTGCGGGTGGGCCTGCCCGTGGCGATGCAGGAGCTTCTCGTCATGTGCTCCTTCATCGTCCTGGAGGGCGTCATCAACCGCTTCGGCCTGAACGCCTCCGCCGCCGCCGGGATCCTCGACAAGATCTTCCTCGTCGCCACGATCCCGACCAATTCCTTCAACGCCTCCATCTCCGCCATGGTCGCCCAGAACATCGGCGCGGGAAAGCCCCGGCGGGCGACCCGGTGCCTCGGGTACGGCACCCTGCTGAGCCTGCTGTTCGCCGTGGTGTTCTTCCTGCTGGCCCTGTTCATTCCCGGGAAGCTCGTGGGCATCTTCACACCGGACGAGGGCGTCGTCGAGGCGGGCGTGCAGTATTTCGCCGGGTACAAGTACGACTACCTCCTCTGCGCCCTTGCCTTCTGCGTGAACGGGTTCTTAAACGGCACCGGCCGCACGCGCTTCACCCTGGTGAACAACATCGTCTCCACCTACGCCTTCCGCCTGCCTCTGTGCCTTCTCGCGGCGAACGTGTGGCACATGGGCCTTCTCGGCGTCGGGTACATGCTCCCCGTCGCCTCCCTGGTCCAGGTGCTCGCGGGGTACATATTCTTCCTCACCGGGCGGTGGAAAAAACCGGCGGTGTGAAGAAACGAAAAAAGAAAGCTCGGAGCTGCCAGCGCTGGCAGCTCCGAGTTCATTTCGGAAGATTTCGTCAGAGAGAGTCGATGTACCGGCAGGCACCCAGGCCCGCCGCGGCGCCGTCCCCGGCGGCGGTGGTGAGCTGGCGGACGGCCTTGGTGCGGCAGTCCCCGGCGATAAATACCCCCGGGCGGGAGGAGCGGCAGTCCTCCCCGGCGATAAGATACCCTGCCTCGTCCGTGTCCACGAAGCCCCGGTAGATCTCCGTCTGGGGGAGCTGGCCCACGGCGACGAACAGGCCGTCCACGGGAAGGACCTCCTCCGCCTGGGAATCGAGGTTCCGGACGGCGATGCCGGTCAGGGTCCCGTCCGCCGGGCGCAGCTCCGTCACGGCGCTGCGGAGCCGGAGCTCCACGTTGGGCAGGCGCCGCAGCCGGGCGGCCAGGCTCTCCTCGCCGCGGAAGCTGTCCCGGCGGTGGATGAGGGTGACCTTTTTGCAGATGCCGGCGAGGAACAGGGCGTCCGTCAGGGCGGTGTTGCCGCCGCCGACCACCGCGACCTCGCCCCCGGCGCAGAACGCGCCGTCGCACACCGCGCAGTAGGAGACGCCGCAGCCGACGAGGTCCTCCTCGCCGGGCAGGCCGAGGCGCCGGTGGGAGGTCCCGGCGGCCAGGATCAGCGCCCGGGCCGTCCGCTCGCCGTCGTCGCAGCGCACGCGGAAGCCGGTCTCATCCGCCTCCACCCCGAGGGCCTCGGCGTACTCGATCGTCACGCCGAAGCTCTCCGCCTGCTCCGTCAGAGCGGCGGCGTAGTCCGCGCCCGAAACGCCGGGCAGGCCGGGGTAGTTCTCCACGCGGGGGGAGAAGACGATCTGCCCCCCGGTGCTTTCCTTTTCAAGCAGGGTCACCGATTTTCCGGCGCGGCTGGCGTAGAGCGCCGCCGTCAGCCCGGCGGTGCCGCCGCCGATCACGAGGATGTCCGTCATGCTCAGGCCGTGTGCTCCGCGATGTAGCGCCGCACCGCGCCGAGGCCGACCATCTTCGTGGCCGCGTCATCGGGACCGACGACCAGCGTGGGCGCCTGGCGGATGCCGAGGGCGTTGGCGAGCTCCGCGTTCTCCTCCGCGAGGAGCTTGGTGTAGGGGATCCCCGCCTCCTGCAGCAGCTTCTCGGCCTGCTTGCAGTTCGGGCAGGTGCGGGTGGCGAACAGGCGCAGCGCGCCGGTTTCCGCCGCCGCCGAAACGGGCTCGCTCACGGGCGCGGCCGCCGCGGGCTCGCGCATCGGGCCGGTGTGGCGCAGGTGGGAGCGGCCGATGTCATAGACCTGCCGGTCCCGGAACTCCTGGGCCTTGCCGTCGTTCCAGTTCTGCACCGGGCGATAGTAGCCCGTGATGCGGCTGTAGACCTCCGTCCGCTCGCCGCAGACGGGGCAGACGCTCACCTCGCCGGCGAGGTAGCCGTGGTTCTTGCAGACGGAGTAGGTGGGGGACATGGTGTAGTACGGCAGCTTGTAGTTCTCCGCGATCTTGCGGACGAGGTTCGCCGCGGCCTTCCAGTCGGGCAACTTCTCGCCCAGGAAGGCGTGGAACACGGTGCCGGAGGTGTAGAGGGTCTGCAGCTCGTCCTGGATGTCCAGGGCGGAGAAGATGTCCTCGGTGTAGCCCACGGGGAGGTGGCTGGAGTTGGTGTAGTAGGGGGTGCCGTTCTCGTTCGCGGTGATGATGTCGGGATACTGCTCCTTGTCGTGCTTCGCGAAGCGGTAGGTGGTGGACTCGGCGGGGGTGGCCTCCAGGTTGTAGAGGTCGCCGTACTGCTCCTGGTAGTCGCTCAGCCGCTCGCGCATGTGGTTCAGCACGTCCTTGGCGAAGCTCTGGGCCTCGGGATGGGTCAGGTCCATGCGGAGCCACTTGGCGTTCAGCGCCGCCTCGTTCATGCCCACGAGGCCGATGGTGGAGAAGTGGTTCTCGAAGGAGCCGAGATACCGCTTGGTGTAGGGATACAGGCCGTTCTCCAGGAGCTGCGAGATGACGGTGCGCTTCGTCTTCAGGGAGCGGGCCGCGATGTCCATGAGCTTGTCGAGCCGGGCGTAGAAATCGCGCTCGTCCGCGGCCTCGTAGGCCAGGCGGGGGAGGTTGATGGTGACGACGCCGATGGAGCCCGTGGACTCGCCGGAGCCGAAGAAGCCGCCGGACTTCTTCCGCAGCTCGCGCAGGTCGAGGCGCAGGCGGCAGCACATGGAGCGCACGTCGCTCGGCTCCATGTCGGAGTTGATGTAGTTCGAGAAATAGGGCGTGCCGTATTTCGCGGTCATCTCAAAGAGCAGCTTGTTGTTCTCGGTCTCGGACCAGTCGAAGTCCCGGGTGATGGAGTAGGTGGGGATGGGGTACTGGAAGCCGCGGCCGTTGGCGTCGCCCTCGATCATGATCTCGATGAACGCCTTGTTCACCATGTCCATTTCCTTCTGGCAGTCGCCGTAGGTGAAGTCCATCTCCTTGCCGCCCACGATGGCGGGCAGGTCGGCGAGGTCCTTCGGGACGATCCAGTCGAGGGTGATGTTCGAAAACGGCGCCTGGGTGCCCCAGCGGGAGGGGGTGTTCACGCCGTAGACGAAGCTCTGGACGCACTGCTTGACCTCCTTCTGGGAGAGGTCGTCCACCTTCACGAAGGGGGCGAGATAGGTGTCGAAGGAGGAGAACGCCTGGGCGCCGGCCCACTCGTTCTGCATGATGCCGAGGAAATTGACCATCTGGTTGCAGAGGGTGCTCAGATGGCTCGCGGGGCTGGAGGAGATCTTGCCGGGCACGCCGCCGAGACCCTCCTGGATGAGCTGCTTCAGGGACCAGCCGGCGCAGTAGCCGGTCAGCATGCTGAGGTCGTGCAGGTGGATGGCGGCGCTGCGGTGGGCGTCGGCCACCTCCTGGTCGTAGATCTCGGAAAGCCAGTAGTTCGCCGTGATCGCGCCGGAGTTCGAAAGGATGAGGCCGCCGACGCTGTAGGTGACGGTGCTGTTTTCCTTCACGCGCCAGTCGTTGATCTGCAGATAGTCGTCCACAAGATCCTTGTAGTTCAGCAGGGCCGAGCCGACATTGCGGACCTTCTCGCGCTGCTTGCGGTAGAGGATGTAGGCCTTCGCCACATCGGCGTAGCCGCCCTCGGAGAGGACCTTCTCCACGCTGTCCTGGATGTCCTCGACGGTGATGAGGCCGTCCTGGATCTTCGGCTCGAAGTCGGAGGCGACCCGGAGGGAAAGCATGTCGATGACGGTGGGATGGCTCTGGCGGCCGACGGCGTCGAAGGCCTTCTGGATGGCCGCGCTGATCTTTTTGATGTCGAATTCCGCGACGGCGCCGTCGCGCTTCGTTACCTGATACATTTCATTATCCTCCTCGCAGTGCCCGCGTTTCGTGCTCCGGCAGCATGCCTGTCGTGCCGGAGCCTGCCTCCGCGACGAAATGCGCGCGGCGGCAGGCCCGTGTTTTTTGTCGTTCGGGATGGGCAAGGTCCATATTACCAAATCCCGTGCGACAAGTCAATATCTAGTGCAAATATTTTTTATGTAACCTTTATGGGCACAAGATATAGTGCGATGCGTCAGATGCCGCGCAGGGCGACGGCGGGGATGTATGGCCGCAGAAGGGCCGCGTAGGCCTCCATTTCCTCCTTGGAGGGGGCGGTGAAGCCCGCGAAGGGCACGCTGTCCCGGTCCGTGAAGGCCTGGAGGAAATACCGCTTCGCGCCCCGGAGCCAGGGGCCGATGGCGCGGAAGGAATCCGCGTCGTGGAGCTGGGCCACGACGGTGGTGCGGAATTCGTAGTCCGGGGCCCGGGTCATGAGAAGGCCGATGCTCTCGTTCACGCGGTCCATGTCCACCGCGGCCACGCCCGCGGTCGCGGCGTAGCGGTCCGGGCTGTTTTTGATGTCCATGGCGACGTAGTCGACAAGGCCCCGGTCCAGGACGGCGGCGAGGGCGTCGGGATGGCAGCCGTTGGTGTCGAGCTTTACGGCGTAGCCCAGGGCGCGGATTTTCTCCATCAGCGCGGGCAGGTCGCGGCGGAGCAGGGGCTCGCCCCCGGTGAAGGCCACGCCGTCCAGAAGGCCACGGCGCTTTTCGAGAAAGGCGAGAAGGTCCCTGTCGTCCATGACGACCTCCGCCGAGCCGTCCAGCAGGTCGGCGTTGTGGCAGAAGGGGCAGCGCAGGTCGCAGCCCGCGAGGAACACGGTGCAGGCCGTGCGGCCCGGGAAGTCCAGCAGGGTCAGCTTTTGCAGTCCGTTGATGTTCATGGGTCCTCCTTATACGCCGCTCAGGATGTGCAGGTTGCGGATCTCGCCGTCCGCGATGCCGTCGTTCACGGACCAGGCGTGCTTTTCGAGGTCGCCGCAGGTGGCCTTCGTAAGGTCCCGGTCCAGGAGGGCGTCGATCACCGCGACGCAGACCGTCTCGATGTCCGTGTATTTCCGGAAGCTGGTCTCGGGGTCGTTCGGGGTGGTGAGGAGCCCGACGAGGATCGGCTCCAGCTCCGAAAGGACGGGCAGCTCCCGCAGGGCGCGGAAGGCCCATTTGTAATAGGGCTCGTACCGGTCGTTCAGCAGGAAGACGGCGGAAATCGCGCTTCGGACGAAGGCGGCCGCCGCGAGCTGGGCCGCGCCCTCCTCCCCGTGGTCCAGACAGCGCTGGTAGTTGTACTGCCCGCTCTGCGCCATGGTCAGAAGCTGGCCCGCGAGACGCTTGCGGCGCACGTCCCGGGGAAACACGGCGAGCCGCGCGCGGACGCGGGTGAATTCACCGTAAGGGTCCGCAAAGACCTCGCCGTTCACGGCCTCGCCGAGGGCGGCGGCGGGGACGCGGAGCCAATCCTCCGCCGTGAGGTCTCCGTCGGGGCTTCCGGTCTTCTCCCGGAAAAAGTCCTCCATGCGGAGCACGCCCCGGCGGGCGCCGCCCACGGGCGCCACGGGAGAGCGCCGGTATCCCTCGAATTCCGCGGGCAGGGCGGCGTAGGCCCGCTCCAGCCGGAAGGCGGTCTTCCGGTCCACCACGTCCTCGCCGGGGAGCCACAGGCAGAAGCCCGGCTCGAAATCGTGGTCCTCGGAGATGGCGTCGTCGTAGCCGAGGCACTCCGAGCCGCTGCCCGCGAGGCCGACGGCGAGATACGGGACCAGGTCCGGGAACTGCTCCCGGAGCATGGGCTCGCCGTATTCCTTATAATACCGCCGGGAAAGGTCCAGTCCGTTCATCGCGCCGCGCCCTCCCCGTTCTCCCGGTAGATCCGGTCCGCCGCTGCCTGCAGGTCCGACGCCGTGCCGAACCAGCCGTAGTAGGAGAAGGTCGGCGCGCATTTCTCGCAGACGAAGGCGTAGTACCCGTTCCGGGGCACGGTTGGGTCCGTGAGCAGCGCCTCGGCGGTGCGGAGGTGCTCGGCGATCCGCTCCTCGGCGGCATCCGGGCCCAGGGACGCCGCGGCGAGATCGGCCAGGTTGAGCCAGGTGATGGCCCGCTCGAGCTGGCCCGACCTCTGGCGCTCCATGACGGCGAGCGCCCTGCGGTAGCAGTCCTCCGCCTCGCCGTACCGGCCGAGGTCCGTCAGGGCCAGGGCCATGTTGTTGTAGAGCCCGCCGAGACGCTCGTCCTCCGGCGCAAGGCTCGCCTCGTAGATGCGCCGGGCGGCCTCGAAGCGGGCGATCGCCGTCTCCGGGTCCCCGAAGCAGTCGGACACCGTGCCCGCGTTCACATAGGCCGTACCCGCGGCGATGCTGTCCTCGTTTTCCAGGACGGGCAGCAGCGCGAGGGCCTCCTCCGCGCTTTGGAGGGCGCCGGGGCCGTCCCCCATCTTTCGGCAGACGCCCATCCGCTCGTTCAGCACGGCAAATTCGCCCCGGGTATCCCCGAGGGCCCGGGCCTCCGCGAGCCAGTAGGCGAGATGCCGCGCTGCGCCCGCGTAGTCCCGGCGGCCGACATATTCGTCGAGCCGGGTCCGGACGCGGTCCATGGGGATAGTGTCCTCCGGCGCGCAGCGGCAGCGGGCGTTGAAGTCGATATAGTCGTTCATGTTCGGTTCTCCCGTCGGTCGATCACCTTTTTGCTGAAAGTATACCATAGAACCGGGACGGGCGCAATCGGGCTTGCTATTGTCGGCGGGGGACGGTATAATTATTACCAAATGCAGCGGACGGGAATGCCGCCGAAAAAAAGAGGGGGGATGAGCATGGACGGTCCCGAGCCGAAAACCCGGGGCAGGGGCCGCGAGCGCGCCGCGATGACCGCGGCGATCGTCGTGATCCTCGTGCTGTTCGTCCTGTTTTTCCGGGACATCATGATCCCCTTCCTGCGTCTTGAGCTCTCCCGCGACCTGACCGGAGCCCAGGAGCTCCTGCGGGACCGGGGCGCGCTGGGCTTTTTCACCGTCACCCTGGTGGAGGCCCTGCAGATGGTGGTGGTGTTCATCCCGGCGGAGTTCATCCAGATCTCGAGCGGGCTGAGCTATCCGTTCTATGTGGCGCTCCCGCTGTGCGACCTGGGGGTCTGCCTCGGCGCGTCCGTCATCTTCCTGCTTGTGCGGGTCTTCCGCTATCACAGCACGGCCTTCGAAAAGCGCCGCCGCCGGATCGACCGGCTCTCCGCCGCGGTCCACGAGCGGAACACCGTCCTGTTCATGTACCTCCTGTTTTTCATGCCGATCATCCCCTTCGGGGCGATCTGCTACTACGGCAGCAGCACGAAGCTGTCCTATGGGAAGTACATCCGCACGGTGGCGACCGGGGTGATCCCGTCCATCGTCGTCTCCAATCTCATGGGCGCGGCGGGGATGGCGTTTCTCGTCCGGGATCTGCCGCTGTGGCTGCTGGTGGTCGTCATCGTGCTGCTCGCGGCGGCGCTGTTTTTCGTGATCTATCTCTTCCTGGACCGCTTCTGCTTCAAGGAGAGCGACGGCACGCCCGATTCGCCCATGTATGCCATCATCTTCTTCCTCGTCCGGCTCTGGCACGGACGGCGGCCGCGCCCGGTCATCGAGGACGCGCTTCTGCGCGAGGCGGAGCCGCCCTACGTCCTGCTCGCCAACCACGAGTCGTTTTTCGATTTCTACTACATCTATCAGATGGAGCACCACCACAACCCCACGTTCCTCGTCAACGAGTTCTACTGCACCCGGCCGGTATTGAAGACCATGGCGAAGAAGGCGGGCATCCTGTCGAAAAAGCTGTTCACGACTGATATGTCCTCCTCGGTGCGCCTGATGCGGACGGTCCGCCGCGGGACCTCCGTGGTCCTGTTCCCGGAGGGACGTCTGTCCCCGGACGGGCGCTCGAACCCCATCGTGGAGGAGGGCGGCGCGTTTTACAAGAAGCTCGGCGCGGACCTCGTCCTCGTGAAGCTCCGCGGCGCGTACTTCAACGGCCCCAAGTGGCGCAAAAAGCGCTTCCGCGAGCCGGTGCGCGTCACTGTGGAGCAGGTCATCAAAAAGGACGAGCTCCAGTCCATGACGGCGGAGGCGCTGAACGAGCGCATCGCGTCCGTCCTCTATAATGACGCCTCGGAAAACGACGTCGCCGTGTACCGTCAGCGGAACAAGGCCGTCGGCCTCGAAAATCTCCTCTATCGCTGCGCGGACTGCGGCGGGCTCTACACCACCGAAAGCCGCGGAAACGAGCTTTACTGCACCGCCTGCGGCCGCGTCCACGCGCTGGACGAGCACTACCGCTTCACGAGCGGGCCCCCCACGATCCCCGCCTGGTACGACCGCATCCGCGCGATGGAGGAGGCCGGGCTTTCGGACCTCCGTCTCCGCACCGCCGTGCGGACGAAGATCTTCGGCGCGGACGGCGGGCCGATCCGCTGGGAGGACGGGGAATGCGAGCTGACTCCGGCGGCGTTCACCTATCGGTCGGGGGCGCGGAGCTTCACGGTGCCGACGGAGCGCCTGCCCGCCCTGGCCTTTTCCTGCAGCGAGGAATTCGAGCTCTACCACGCGGACGAGCTCCACTACTTCTATCCGACGGAGAACCGGCGGCAGACGGTCCGCTGGGCGCTGGCGGTCGATCTTTTGACCGAACACAGAAAGGCGGAGGGGACCCATGGATAACAGCGCGGAAAAACGCACCCTTTTGAACATTTCCCGGCGGACCTTCGTGCAGGTCACGCTGCTGCTTCTGGCGCTGCTCATCCTGTCGATCGTGCTGACCTATGTCGTGCCGTGCGGAGAGTTCGGCGTTCTGCCGGACGGGCAGCCGGATTATCTCCGCTACACCCGGCGGGACGATCTGTCCGGCATTCCCGTGTGGCGGGGTCTCCTCGCGCCGGTCCTCGTGTTCTTCTCGGCGGACGGGCTCACGCTTTTCATGCTGTCCCTGTTTCTGTTCGTGATCTCCGCCGCGTTCCAGGTGATGGAGGACGCGGGGGGCGTGCGCGCCCTGGTCGGCGCGGTGGCGGAGCGGTTCCAAAGCCGGAAGCGGCTCCTGCTCGTGCTGATCGCCCTGCTGTTTTATTCCTTCGGGTCCTTCCTCGGCCTGTTCGAGGAGATGCTGACGATGCTCCCCATCGTCGCCTCCCTGTGCGTGATGCTGGGGTACGACTCCTTCACCGGGTTCCTGTGCTGCATCCTGTCCTGCGGCTTCGGCTTCGCAGGCGCGGTGACGAACCCCTTCACGGTGCTGCTCGCCTCGGAGATCATCGGCGTGAACCCCATGGAGCACATCTGGCTGCGCCTTCTCATCTTCGCCGTGATGTTCCTGCTCGTGGCCGCCTTCCTCTTCCGGCATCTGCGAAAGCTCCGGAAGGACCCCGCCGCCAGTCCCACCCTCCGGCGGGACGAGGCGCTCCGGCAGGGGGAGGCATCGGCGTTTGCCGGGATGGAGCCGGCGACCGCCCGGCGGGTCCGGCGGATCTACGCCGCCTTTCTGCTCACGGCGCTCGCGCTGATCATCGCCGTGTCGAGCCTGCCGGCGGTGCGGGGGTATTCCGTGCCGATCCTGACGGCGTATTTCCTGGTCTTCGGCATCGCCGCCGGGGCGCTGGCCCAGGGGAAGCTGAAGCCCGTGCTGCGGAGCTTCGGCCGGGGCATCGGCGGCGCGCTGCCGACCATCGTGTTCATCGCCCTGGCCGCCTCCGTGAAGTATGTCTTCGATCAGGGCGCGATCCTGCCCACCGTCGTGAACCAGATCAACACCGCCGTCGCGGGGCACAGCGCCGTCGCCGTGGCGGTCATCCTGTATCTCATCGTCCTGGTCCTGGAGTTTTTCATCTCCTCCTCCACGGCGAAGGCCATCCTCGTCATGGGCATCCTCGCCGTGGCGAACGTGGGGCTTTCCAAGCCCATGCTGGTGCTCATCTACACCTTCGCGGACGGCTACACGAACGTGCTGTTCCCGACCTCGCCGGTGCTTTTGATCTCCCTGTCCATGCTGGAGCTCGACTATTTCGCTTGGGTGAAGCGGAGCTGGCCCCTGTTTCTCGTGAACGCGGCTCTGGTGTTCCTGTTCCTCCTGCTGGGCCTGGCCGCGGGCTACTGAGCGGCCCCGCAGGAAACGACAATATAACAGCATCCGGGATGGAGCGGTTCCATCCCGGATGCTGTTTCGTGCGATCGGGTCCTTTCCGACGGTATCAGTCCAGGACCTCCACGAGCTCGATGGTGAAATTCAGCTCCTTCCCCGCCATCTCGTGGTTCGCGTCGAAGGTGATGGTGCGGTCGTCCTTCGCGGTCACCTTGGCCGGGAAGGGCTGGCCGTACATGTTCTGCAGGTGGACCTGCTCGCCGACGCCGAGCTCCTCGGCGCCGGGCAGCTCCGCGAGCGGCACGGTGAAGATCGCCCGGGGATCCGGCTCGCCGTAGGCCTCGGACGGCATCAGATGGACCTGCACCGTCTCGCCCACGTCCATGTCCGCCACGGCGGCGTCGAAGCCGCGGATCATCTGTCCCGCGCCGCAGACGAACTCCAGGGGCTCGCCCCGGTCGTAGGAGGAGTCGAACTGGGTCCCGTCGTTGAAGGTGCCCCGGTAGTGGGCGCGGCATTTTTTGCCGACGTTCTTGCCCCGGAAGGCGGGCTCGGAGTGACAGCCGCCGCAGCCCTCGTGGTCCCCGCAGGAATGGTCCCCGCCGTGATGGTGGCCGCAGTTGGCACCGGTATCGACGAGCTCGCCGCGGAGATAGGCCGCAACGGCCTCGTCCGCGTCGCCGGAAGCGCCGGCGCAGAGCTCGATCCCGCGCTCGGCCAGGGCGGTCTGGGCGCCGCCGCCGATCCCGCCGCAGACGAGGACGTCGATGCCCCATCCGGCGAGAAGGGTCGCCAGGGCGCCGTGCCCGCTCCCGTTGGATCCGACGATCTCCGAGGATACGACGCGGCCGTCCTCCACCGTGTATACCTTGAACTGCTCCGTGTGGCCGAAATGCTGGAAGATCTGGCCGTTCTCATAGGT
>CAJOIG010000032.1 GCA_905234575.1 uncultured Oscillospiraceae bacterium | reverse complement strand
ATGTGGAATTCCCGTATCCAGTAGAACGCGCTGGAAATAAGGAAGGACCGGACCTCGGGCTTGGCATGGTCGAAGGCCTTGGTGCCCCACTCGGGATACTCCGCCCGCAGGGGGTCGGGGGATTCGTACAGGGGCGTGCCGTCGAAGCACTCGAGGCCGAAGCTGTCCTTCGGAAAATGGGCCGGAACCCAGTCGAGGATGACGCCGATGCCGGCGCGGTGCATCGTATCGACGAAATAGCGGAAGTCGTCCGGCGCGCCGTAGCGGCTCGTCGGCGAGAAAAAACCCGTGACCTGATACCCCCAGGAGCCGTCGAAGGGATACTCGCAGATGCCGATGAGCTCCACATGGGTGTAGCCCATATAGGTCAGATACTCCGCGAGCTGGTCGGCGAGCTCCCGATAGTTCAGGAATCCGTCCTCGTCCCCGGGATAGGCGTATCTCTTCTTCCAGGAGCCCAGATGGACCTCGTAGATCGCCATGGGTTTTTCGAGGACATCCTTATTGTTCCGCGCCGCGTCGTAGTCCGCATCGTGCCACGCATATCCGTCCAGCCGGGCGACGATGGAGGCGTTCGCGGGACGCTTTTCGGAATAGAAGGCGTAGGGATCGGATTTATAGCGCTTGACGCCGTCCGCGCCGACAATGACATAGCGGTAGGCGTCGCCCTCGGAGACCCACGGCATGAAGACCTCCCACACGCCGTCGTCCCGGCGGCTCATGCGGCCGGGGTCCTCGTTCTCCCAGCCCGTGCGGGCGGAGATCACGGAAACATACTGCGCGTTCGGCGCCCAGACCGCGAACCGGGTACCGGTCACACCGTTTTCCATGGTCGGATGGGCGCCCAGCTTTCGGTAGGCCTCATAATGGGTCCCCTGGTGGAAAAGGTAGCTGTCGAAATCGGTGTAGACATACTGTTCGGATGGGACTTCCTTCATGGCAGGTTCCTCCTTGGCGGATGAATGATGGTAGATAACGGCCGTGCGGGCCGGAAGCGTCAGGGAAAGGGCACCGTCCGCGATCCGTGCGGGATCGGGTCCGCCAAGAGCATAGCCCTCCGGCGTCGTACGCAGCAGAGTTGAAAGCTCCGTCCCGTCCGGCAGGCCGAGCCCGTCCACGGGAATGGAGACACACCGTTCCACCTCCGCGTCGTTCACCGCCACCACAGCGCAGGCGTCGTCGTCGAACCGCGCGTAGGCAATGAACCGCTCCCCCGCCGCCAGCGGCAGGAAAGAGCCGTCCCGCAGTACGCCGTACTCCCGGCGAAGCCGCGCGAGAGCACGGTGGAAGTCGATGAGACCGAGGTCCTCGTGTCCCCAGGGATAGGTGCGGCGGTTGTCGGGATCGGTCCAGCCCGCGAGTCCGGCCTCGTCTCCGTAGTAGATCGTCGGCGCGCCGGGCCAGGTCATCTGCACGACGACGGCTTCCCGGAACACACGCATGTCGGCCCCCTCCTCCGCCGCCGCGGAGCCCGCCGTCCCGACCCGGCCGGTGCGGCCGTTCGTGCGGGTCAGGAACCGGGAGTGGTCGTGGTTCGACAGCTCGTTCATGGCGCAGGCAACAGCGCCCCCCGGCATACGGGACATGGCCAGGAGCATCGCCTCAAAGAAAGCCTCGCCGTCACCGTGGAGCGCGGGACACGCATGGTCGGAGTGCTTTTCCACGCCGGTGAGGAAATGGGTCAGCGGGTCCATGAACGCCGCGTAGTTCATGACGGAATCCCACTCATCCCCCTGAAGCCAGGCCGACGCATCCTTGAAATGCTCCGCGATGATGACCGCGTCCGGGTTCACCGCCCGGACACGGCGCCGGAACTCCTTCCAGAAGCAGTGATTGAACGCCTCGGTGTGACCGAGGTCCGCCGCCACATCCAGCCGCCAGCCGTCGATGCAGTACGGCGGCTTCAGCCACTTCTGCGCCACGGCAAAGATCGCCTCGCACAGATCATCGGAGTTTTCGTAGTTCAGCTTCGGCAGGGTATCGAAATCCCACCAGGCTTCGTAGCTCGCCGGGTCATCCGGATCGAAGCGGAAGTACTCGCGGTACGGACTGTTGCGATCATGGTAAGCGCCGCCGGTCCCCTCCCGATCCATCCAGCGGTGGAAGGAGCCGCAGTGATTGAACACGCCGTCGAGGATGATCCGCATCCCGCGGCGATGGAGTTCCTGGCAGAGCTCGGCAAAAAGCGCGTCGCTCCGGGCAAGGCTCTCTTCCGAATAATCACGGCGGGCCAGGCTTTCCGGCGTCTCCCCGACCAGAACGGCCAGGTGCGGATCGATGTGCTCGTAATCCTGCGCGTCGTACTTGTGAGAGGACGGCGACAGGAAGATCGGATTGAGGTAAATGACCTCCACGCCCAGGGACTGGATATAGTCGAGCTTTTCGAGAATGCCCTGCAGGTCGCCGCCGTAAAACGTGCGAAAATCCCCGTCCTTCGGAAGCTCGCTCCACGCAGAGGCACGCCGGACCGGCTCGTCGATGTAGCGGTACTCGCCGTCGGCCACGTCGTTGGCGGGGTCGCCGTTTCGGAAGCGTTCCGGGAAGATCTGGTACTGCAGGGCGCCCTTCGACCACGCCGGGACATGATAGCCCGGAAGGAGCTGGAAAAAATCGAAGGCGCAGCGGAGCTCCTTCTCCGCCGTAAGGCGAGCGCCGATCCGTCCATAGTCCGCGGCAAGTCCATCTCCCAGCACGCGGAAGGAGTATCCCAGCGGCGCATCGGGACAGATCAGAACGGCTTCATACCAATCGAAAGCGGTATCCCGACGCACAGGGGTCATGGGAATCGCCTCGCCGCGGTCCGTGCAGAGCAGGACCTCGGACCAGAGGCCCCGTCCCGCGCGAAACCGGAGGCGCACCTCGTCGCCGGGCTGCGGTTCCTCCGGCGTGCGGAAGCGGGCGGTCTCATCGTGAAACAGCGTGCGGAGGGCGCGGAAGGGTTCCTTCGGCATGAGGTCTCTCCTTTTCTGATATGCCCCAAGGCGCATTTGTTTCCTAATTAATTAATTATAGCACACAGACTTTCAGAATGGAACGGAAAACCACGCGGATTCGTTTTTTTGTTGACACAGGCTGTGTCGATCCGATAAAATAAAAGCAATTCAGAATGAAATGAGGGTCTTTTATGCAGGACGAAAGCACTGGCATCCTTCTGCCGAAAAAACTCGGCTTCGGCCTCATGCGCCTGCCGAAGAAGGGGCTCTCCATCGACGTCGAACAGATGAAGGTCATGGTCGATCGCTTCCTGGAGGCGGGAATGACCTATTTTGACACGGCCTTTGTCTATCCCGGCTCCGAGGCCGCGACAAAAAAGGCTCTGGTGGACCGTCATCCGCGGGACAGCTATACGCTGGCGACAAAGCTCAACGCCAGCATCGCGCCGACCGAGGCCGCCGCCAAGAAGGAGCTCTCCGCGAGCCTTCGCCGTCTTGGTACGGACTATGTGGATTTCTACCTGCTCCACGCCATCATGGATTCGAACGTCCAGAAATACGATCGTTTTCGCCTCTGGGACTTTGTGAACGAACAGAAGGCCAAGGGCCGCGTCCGCCACATCGGCTTTTCCTTCCATGGCGGTCCGGAGCTTCTTGACCGCCTCCTCGCGGAGCATCCCGAGGCGGAGTTCGTCCAGCTCCAGCTCAACTACGCCGACTGGGAAAACCCAAAGGTACAGTCCCGCGCCGTCTACGAGGTCGCGCGGAAGCACGGGAAGCTCATCACCGTCATGGAGCCCGTGAAGGGTGGGCATCTTGCCGATCCGGGACGGGAGATCCGCGAGCTCATGCGCTCGGTGGATCCCGACGCTTCCCCCGCCTCCTGGGCGATCCGCTTCGTCGCCTCCCTGGAAGGCATCCTCACCGTGCTATCCGGCATGTCCAATGTGGCGCAGATGGAGGACAACCTCTCCTACATGCGGGATTTCCGCCCGCTGAACGAAGCCGAACGCGCCGTGATCTCTCAGGCCCAGGAGATCCTTGGCCGGTCTGCCGCCATCCCCTGCACCGCCTGCCGCTACTGCGTCGAGGGCTGCCCCCAGCAGATCCCCATCCCGGACATCTTCGCCGCCATGAACAAACGGCTCGGAGCGGGCCAGCTCGACGAGGCCGCCGCGGATTACCGGGCCGCCGTGTCCGAGGGACACCGGGCCTCGGACTGCGTCGGCTGCGGACAGTGCGAGGACGCCTGCCCCCAGCACCTGCCCATCCGGGACCACCTGAAAACCTGCGCCATCCACCTGGAATAACAACGACATACACAGGAACGCGGACGCTCTCAGACGTCCGCGTTCCTTCTGATTCGCAGGTCAGTCGTCCGCGCCAAGGGCCTCGAGTCCTTTGACGTTTTCGAGCTTTTTGGCCTTGATGTTCTTTACAAGCGTGACGAACACGACGCAGCTCAAAGCAAACAGGATCGTCGCATACACCGGCAGCACGCGCCAGGCCAGGGTCAGCCGGAACACGAGACCCAGGAGCACCGGCGTGACCGTCTGGGCGGACATGCTCGCGGCATAGTAGTATCCCGTGAACTTGCCGATGTTCTTCGACGAGCAAAGCTCCACCACCATCGGGAAGGAGCAGTTGTGCACGAGCGCCATGCCGTAGCCCTTGACGGCCCAGACGGCAAACAGCAGCGTCGGGAACGCGAACTCCCCGTGCTCGCCCACCGTGCGCCCGGTCGGCGCGACGAAGCACATGATGACGAGGGCAATGACCGTGATCGCAAGCCCCGTGCTGATGGTCCACTTCCGGCCGATGCGGTCCGCGATGCTGCCGGCGGTGGCAAAGCCGACCACCGAGGCTACGCCGCCGACGATGATGAGCGTCGAGGTGGCGCTGGAGGCGGAACGGAGATAGTAGATGACGTAGTTACCGATGTAGGTCCCGATGGCGTTGTCCGCCATGAACCAGAGGAATTCCGCGCAGAGAATGGCCAGGAGCATCCGCCTGTTCGCCTTCGACATGGGCGCGTCGTCGTTGATGGGATCCTCCACCGCGGCCATCGTCTCGCCGAGAGCCATCTCGTCCTTCAGTTCCTCCGCGAGGCGGTTTTCCTTCACCGTGAAGAACAGCACGAAGGCAGAGATCACCATGAGCACCGACGCGATGATGAACGGCAGTTCGATGGTCCAGAGGTTCCGGGCGGCGTCCTCCGCGTTTATGTACCGGCTGAGGACCAGGAACATGCCGAGGACCGTGGCGAACGCGCCGCCGAAATAGCCCATGATGTTGATGATGCCGTTGGCCTTGGCCCGCAGGGGCTTCGGCGTGATGTCCGGCATGAGAGCGACGGCGGGGTTGCGGTACATCATCATGAAGATAAGGACCACCGCCATCATGGCGATCATGCCGCCGATGCGGTTGTAGTGGAAGAACAGCGGAATGAACGGAAACGCCACCGCCGAGACCAGCGTTCCCGTGAGGATGAACGGCATGCGCTTGCCAATGGGCGTTTTCGTCCGATCAGAGAGCGAGCCGAAGATCGGCAGCAGGATCAGCGCCGCGAGGTTGTCGCAGGCCATGATGATGCCGACGAGCCACTGGACGTTCAAGAGCTTCTCCGCGCCGGAATCCTTGAGCTGGGCCGAGCTCAGCCCGTACATGCGCCGGGCGAAAATGTCCGTCAGGAACGTCGGGCACCAGGAGTCATAGACCTGCCACAGCAGCAGGATGCCGAAAAAGGCAAAGCCGATGAGGAAGGTGCGCTTGTAGTTGAGTCGCAAGGCGCCGGGCTGATTCTTTTGTTTCATGACGTTTCCTCCTTACCGGTAAATGGACCCCCGTCGGGGAAAAAGCTGTCAAAGATATAGACGCTGAAACTGTCTCGAGCCTCGTCGAGCTGCGTCTGGCTTTTGACCGTCCAGGCGGCGCAGGTCGGCTGGAACAGCGCGCGGCACAGGCGGAAGGACAATCCCTTCGCATACCGCCGGTCGTAGGCGATGAAGTCGGGTTTGGCCAGATAATCGAGCAGGAGATTCGTAAGCAGAAAGCGCGTCGGAACGTTCAGTTGATTGGGCTCCCGGAAGAAGTTCGTCGCAAGCTGACCCCGAAGGACACGGGGACGGTTCTCCCGAAACCACCGCACCACCATTGGATGGAAGGATTCCACACAATACAGGCCGTCATAACTGTCCAGGAGTTCCGCCGTACGCCGCGTCGTCTCCTGCCAGCGGCCCTCGGATTTGATCTCCACGATGATCGGGACCCGGCCGTCCACAAGCGCGAGAACGGACGAGAGCGTGGGGATGTGCTCCTCCGTGCCGAACAGCCGCAGCTTCTGCAGCTCCACGAAGGTCGTCTCGTGGAGCTTCCGGTCGTCACCGCAGGCCCGGGCGAGCGTCTCGTCATGGAACACCACAAGAACATCGTCCGCCGTAAGCTGAACATCGAGCTCGATGCCGAACCCTGCCTCCGCCGCCCGGCAGAACGCCGGGAGCGAATTTTCCGGCCAGGGCGCGGCGTTGTCGTGCAGGCCGCGGTGGGCGATATAGACCTCCTCAAAGGGGCGCATCCGCCCCTGCCGTCCGCGGTTGGGGCACAGCGCCACAAGATACGCACACAGCAGCATAAGAAGGATCGGAGCCAGGAACACAGGCATCCCTCCCATTTTGTTCTTCCCTCTTATGTTACGACCATTCGCATCGCTTTGCAAGCAAAAAAGACGCCGAAAGCTCGGCGTCTTTTTTGATGCGATCGGTTGGCGCGGGATCAGTCCTCGACGATCTCGTCTTCCTCGGGGGCAAAGCCGGTGGCCTGTCCGTCCGCGGAGATCTCGTAGACCAGCGCGTCGCCCTGGGGCTCGGGCTGGCGGCGGGGACGCTCGCTGCGCTCGGCGCGCTCGCGGGCGGGCGCGGGAGCGGTCAGAGCGCGGATGCTCAGGCTGACCTTCTGCTTCTCGTTGTCGATGGCCGTGATCTTCGCCTCGACCTCCTGACCGACGGTGAGCTCCTCATCGGGCTTGCCGATGCGGCGGTTGGCGATCTGGGAGATATGGATGAGGCCGTCCACGCCCGGAACGATCTCGGCGAAGGCGCCGAAGGGCATGAACTTCACGA
Organism: uncultured Oscillospiraceae bacterium; assembly: GCA_905234575.1. Lineage (GTDB taxonomy): Bacteria > Bacillota > Clostridia > Oscillospirales > Oscillospiraceae > CAJOIG01. The sequence continues at coordinate 4,294 of CAJOIG010000032.1, read as the reverse complement.
CCTTGACGGTGGCGACATCGCCTTCCTTGTAGGTGTCGGTGAACTTGGTCCAGGGGTTGTCCTCCGGCTTGCGGTAGCCGAGGGAGATCTTCTTCTTCTCGGGGTCGAAGTTGATGACATAGACCTCGACCTCCTGGCCGACGGAAAGGACGTCATCCGGCTTGCGGATGCGGTTCCAGCTGATCTCAGAGACATGGACCATACCGTCCACGCCGCCGATGTCGACGAAGGCGCCGTAGGACGTCATGCTCTTCACGACGCCGGTGTACTTCTTACCGACCTCGATCTCGGACCAGATCTTCTCGGCCTTCTCACGGCGCTCACGCTGGGCGATGGCGCGGATGGAGCCGACGACGCGCTTGCGGGCGCGGTTGACCTCGGTGATCTTGAAGCGGACGGTCTGACCGACCAGCTCGGTCATGGGAACGTCGCGGCCGAGTCCGGTCTGGGACGCGGGGATGAAGACGCGGACACCCTTGAGGTTGATCACGACGCCTCCCTTGTTCTCCTCGGAGACCTTGCCTTCGAGGACGGTGCCCTCCTCGGCGGACGCCTCGATGTCGCCCCAGTTCTTGGCGGCATCCAGACGGCGCTTGGAAAGCTGGACGGTCCCTTCCACATCGTTCACGCGGATAACGGAAGCCTGGATCTCGTCGCCGATCTTCACGAGGTCGTTGATGTCAACGCCCGGCTGATCGTTCGTGAATTCAGACACGGATATGTATCCGGAGTGCTTGGTGGGAAGGTCGAGAGTGATCTCGGTGGCTCCGATCGCAGCGACGACGCCGGTGACCGTATCGCCGTTGTAGATCGTCTTGATGGACTCCTCCAGGAGCTCGTCAAAGGTCATCTCGGTCTTCTCAGCAGGAGCAGCCGCAGGGGCCTCCTCCGCAGCGGGGGCTTCCTCAACAACGGGAGCTTCCTCGACAGCGGTGGGCTCCTCCGCCACAGGCACAGTCTCTTCGACGATTTCTTCTTTCAGGATCTCAGGCTCGTTCATCTTGTTTACTACCTCCTTAATTATCCACGAGGGCGTCGAGGCCCCCGCCGTCACACCGACACGGTCAATTCCGGACAGCTTAGCTGTGTCCAGTTCGTCCGCGCTCTGCACAAAGAAGACGGTATCGCACGCCTCCCGGCAGATCTCCGCGAGATGGACGCTGTTGGCGCTGTGGGCTCCGCCCACGACCACCATGGCGCCGCAGCTCTCGGAAAGGGCTCGGGCTTCCGCCTGACGTATACTCGTGGCGTCGCATATTGTATCAAAAAACTCGGCGTTTGTATAGCTTTTTTTTAAAGAATTAATAGTTTGTTCACTGGTTTTTTTATGCGAGGTGGTCTGAAAAACCACAGTCAGCGGTGCATTTTGTAAGATACCGGAAAAAGCTGCCCAATTCTGGAAGGAATCCAGGTCCTTCACCGCGACGGCCCCCTCGCACCAGCCGCAGATCCCCTTCACCTCGGGATGCTCCGGATCGCCGAAAACGACCACCTGACGTCCCGCCGCGGAGGCCCTCTCGACGATTCGGTGGATGCGTGTCACCCGGGGACAGGTCGCGTCCAGGATCTCGCAGCCCTTCGCCTGCAAAACATCCCGTTCCGCACGGGAGATCCCGTGGGCACGGACGACGACACGGGCGCCGTCCGGCACGCTTTCAACGTCATCCGCCACAGAAAGCCCTTCTTTCCGCAGTGCGTCGACAACGTCGCGGTTGTGGATGAGCTCCCCCAGGCTCCAGCAGGAACCGTGCTCCGCCAGGGCTTTGCGTGTGAGGCTGACCGCCCGGTCTACGCCGAAGCAGAAGCCGGCGCTCTCCGCAAGGACCACGTTCATTTCGTCCCCTCCGGGAAAAAGCGTTCCTCCACCAGCGCGCACACGCGGTCGATGCTCTGCTCCAGGGTCAGCGAAGAGGTATCGACAAGGACCGCGTCCTCCGCCGCCTTGAGAGGCGCGGCCGCGCGGGTCTCGTCGTTGTGGTCCCGCAGCCGCATATCGGCGAGGACCTCCTCGTAGGTCGAGGGATCTCCCTTTTCCCGAAGCTCCGCGAGGCGGCGTTTCGCCCGCTCCTCCGCGGAAGCGGTGAGGAAAATCTTGAGGCCGGCGTCCGGCAGGACAACGGTGCCGATATCCCGTCCATCCATGACGACGGACATGGTCCGCGCCATCTCCCGCTGCATATCCAGCAGGAACGCCCGCACCTCCGGGATCGCGGACACGGCGGAGGCGTAAAGCGAGATCTCCGGCGTGCGGATGAGGCCGCTGACGTCCTCCCCGTTGAGATGCATCCGCTGGGCGCCGTCGGGACCGTAATCAAAGCGGACGGCCAGTCCCGGCAGCAGCGCCGTGACGCCCTGGACGTCGTCCTTGGCGACGCCCGCCCGGCAGGCGGCGAGGCCGACGGTGCGGTAAATGGCGCCGGTATCGACGTAAATGAAGCCGAAGCGCTTGGCGGCGGCCTTGGCGATGGTGCTCTTCCCGGCGCCGGCCGGTCCGTCGATGGCGACGGAGCAAAGTGTATTGTTCATGGGTCATTCCTTTCCTGCATGGACTCCTGCGCAGCGGCCGGTGGACCATGCGATCTGCAGATTGAAGCCGCCGGTATAAGCGTCCACATCCAGGACCTCCCCGGCAAAGTATAGTCCCGGCACGAGCTTCGAGGCCATGGTGCGGGGATCGACCTGACGCACGTCCACGCCGCCGCGGGTGACGATGGCCTCCGCGATGGGCCGGGGGCCGGACACACGCACAGGAAACGCTTTGAAAAGATGTACCAGCGTCCGGCGCTCCTCCCGGGTGACGGAGTGGACCTTCTTCTCCGGCGCGATCCTGGAAAGACGGACCAGCACGGGAATCAGCGAGCGCGGCGCGAGCTCGTCCAGCGCGTTGCCGAAATCCCGGTTCTTGTATTTCTCAAAATCCCGGCGGATGCGCTCGTCCAGCTTTTCCTCCGTCAGGGCCGGCTTGAAATCGATGAGGAGGCGGTACGCCCGCCCCTCCCCGAAGCGCATGTGCGCGCTGGCAGAGAGCACAAGCGGCCCCGTGACGCCGAAATGGGAAAACAGCATCTCCCCGAGCTCGGAATACACGGGTTTATCATCCTCCAGGAGCGTGAGCGTCACGTTCCGCGGCGCGAGACCGGCCAGCTCCGCGCAGAAGTCGTCCGGGCTCTCGAGCGGGACAAGGGACGGCTCCGGAGAAATCACCCGATGTCCGACGGAGGCGGCAAGAGCATAGCCGTCGCCGGTGGAGCCCGTGCCCGGGTAGGACACGCCCCCCGTGCAGATCACGGCGCTCCCGCAGGCGACCTCTCCCCGGTCCGTTTTCACCGCGCGGATCGCGCCGGCTTCGTCCAAAAAAAGCGCCTCCGCGCGGGCATGCTCGATCCGGACGCCGCTCTCCCGCAGCCAGGCACCGAGACGGTCCGCGACGTCATTCGCGGAATCCGATACCGGAAACACCCGGCGGCCGCGCTCGGTCTTGAGCGGAACGCCGATCCCTTCGAAAAAGGCCATGACATCCGCAGGCGGAAAGGCGCTGAGCGCGCTGTAGAGAAACTTCGGGTTCCGCCGGACGGCGGCGATCACGTCCCGCACGGGAGCGTCGTTCGTCACGTTGCAGCGGCCCTTGCCGGTGATCCGCAGCTTCCGCCCGAGCTTTTCATTCGGCTCGAGAAGCACCACGCGGCAGCCCTCGGCCGCGGCGGTACCGGCGGCCATCATGCCGGCGGCGCCGCCGCCGATGACGACCACCGCCTCAGCTCTTGTCCGTAGTGAAGACATCGTACTCGCTCCAGAGTCCCTCCAGATACCCGAAGGTCTGGGACAGGGTCTCCTGCTTGCGGGCCGCCACGGCAACGATGAGCGCGTTCAAAACACTCATGGGTCCGACAAGGGAATCCACGAAAGAAACCATGTCGCTCTTGGCGTAGAGGTTGATGTCCGCGATGGCGGCGAAGGGTGACGTGGGGTTGTCCGTCAGCGCGACGACAGTCGCGCCGCGGCTCTTGGCAAACTTCATGGCCTTCAGCGAACTCGAGGAGTACCGCGGGAAGCTGATGCCGAAATACACGTCCCCCGGGCCGATGTGCATGATCTGCTCGTAGACCTCGTTTGCCGTGGTGTCGTGGATGAGCCGGACGGAATCCAGCAGAAAGTTCATGTAAAATGAAAGAAAGCTCGCCAGCGCCGCGGAGGAACGCATGCCGACGATATAGAGGCTTCCGGAGTTCTCGATGGCGTTCACGGCCTCGTCGAAGCTCCCGCGGTCCAGTTCCTCCAGCGTGCCCTGCAGCTT
>CAJOIG010000031.1 GCA_905234575.1 uncultured Oscillospiraceae bacterium | reverse complement strand
CCGGAGGCTCCCTTGCCCAGGTTGTCGTACCGGGCCACGAGCAGGATGCGCTCGGCGTTCCCGGCGACGGTGATCTCCATGCCGTCCGTGTCCGAGAGGGCCGCGGCAGAGAAAAAGCCGCCCTCGTCGGCGCCCTCGGCATAGCGGACGACGGGCCCCCGGTACTTCGCGGCGTAGACGGCCTTTACGTCGTCCACGGCGCCATTGAGGTCCTCCGCGAACAGAGGGACCGTCACCTCCATGCCGGAGTAGAAGTTCGCCACGATGGGGCAGAACACGGGCTTCCGGGCGAGGCCCGTGACGTGGACCATCTCCTTGAGATGCTTGTGCTCCTGCGTGAGCCCGTACTGCCGCGGCCCCGCGAGCAGCGGGTCGAGCTCATCGGCCTCGTACTGGGCGATCATCTTCTTGCCGCCCCCGGAGTAGCCCGTCAGCGAGTGGCAGGTCAGCCGGGTGTCCTTTGAGAGCAGCCCCGCCTCCACGAGGGGATACACCAGCGCGATGAAGCCGCTGGCATGGCAGCCAGGCACGGCGATCCGCTTCGCGGTCATGACCGCCTCGCGGTGCGCCGCCGAGAGCTCCGGGAACCCGTAGGCAAAGCGCGGGTCCGTCCGGTGGGCGGTGGAGGTGTCCAATAGGATCGTGTCCGAGCCCTCCGCCAGGGCGACGGCCTCCCGGGCCGCGTCGTCCGGCAGGCAGAGGAAGGCAACGTCGCAGCCGCCGTGGAACATGGCCCGGCGGGCGGCCGGGTCCTTGCGGACGGCCTCGTCCAGGGTCACGAGCTCGATATCCGAACGCCCGGCCAGGCGCTCGCGGATCCGCAGGCCGGTGGTCCCGGCACTGCCGTCGATGAATATGCGTGTCATAGTGTTCGGTCCTTTGCGGGAAATTGGTTTCTATTGTAGGGATGTGCTTCTGAATATGCAAGAACTTATGCAGTCAGAAAGTGAATATTTCCGGGAAAACGTGAAAACACCCCGGAAATATTCAGAATCGATAGATAAATAACCAACGATCGGGCCAACGATCACCGGCGCTGCCGGACCCATACGCCGGGCGCGAAGAGCAGGAGCACCGGGAAGAACTCCAGCCGTCCGAGGAGCATGCACAGGCAGAGAAGGAGCTTTGCCGGGGCGCTCCAGACGCCGAAGTTCCCCATGGGACCCACGAGGCCGAGGCCCGGCCCGATGTTCGAAAGGCAGGAGATGACGCTCGTGAGGGTGGTCTCGGTGTCGAGGCCCTGGAGGGAGAGGAGCAGGCACGCCAGCATGGTGGTGAGGACGTACAGCAGGCAGTAGGCCGCGGTGGTGTGGATGACGGGCTCGTCAAGCCGCCGGCCGTCCATGGTCACCCGGGCGACGGACCGGGGAAAGAGCTGCCGCCGGACCTCCCGGAGGCTGGCCTTCACGGCGATGACGACCCGCCCGAGCTTGACGCCGCCGCCGGTGGAGCCTGCGCAGGCGCCGACGACCATGATGAGAAGGAGCATCGTCCGCGCGTAGGGCGGCCAGAGGTTGAAGTCCGCCGTGCCGAAGCCCGTGGAGGTGATGAGGGAGACCACCTGGAAGAAGGCGTACCGCAGCCCCGGCAGGAAGCCCCCGACGCTCCGGGCGATGCCCGCCGCGATGGTGAGGCTCGCGAAGGCGATGACGCCGAGGTACCAGTAGAGCTCCTCGCTCCGGAAGCCGCCCAGGGAGCGCTTCAGCAGGACGATGTAGTAGAGGTTGAAGTTCACGCCCGCGAGCAGCATGAACACCGCCACGACCATTTCCACGTAGACGCTGTGGTAGCCGCCGATGCTCAGGTCCCGCAGGCCGAAGCCGCCGGTGGCGACGGTGCCGAAGGCGGTGAGCAGGCTGTCGTACAGGCCGAGCCCGCCGAAGAGGAGAAAGACCGTCTCCAGCAGGGCGAGGGCGATATAGATGAGGTACAAGATCCGGGCGGTGGAGCGCATCCGGGGCACCAGCTTGCCCTTCACGGGGCCGGGGACCTCCGCCCGCAGCAGGTGCAGAGAGTGCCGGTCGTCCAGGGGCAGCACCGCCATCATGAACACCAGCACGCCCATGCCGCCGATGAAGTGGGAGAAGCTGCGCCAGAACAGGACCCCCTTGGGCAGGCCCTCCACGCCGGGCAGCACGGAGGCGCCGGTCGTGGTGAGGCCGGAGACGGACTCGAACAGCGCGTCCGCAAACCGCGGCATCACGCCGGAGAACACGAAGGGCAGCGCGCCGACAAGGCTCAGCACGAGCCAGCTCAGCGCCACGGAGACGAAGCCCTCCCGGGCCCGGAGGCTGTCGTCCGCGCCGTGCCCGAGGAGGAGCAGTGCCCCTGCCGCCAGCAGGGCGATGCCCGCGGCGTACAGGAAGGGCAGCACGCTCTCCCCGTACAGCGCCGCCACGACAAGCGGCACGCACAGAAGGCCCGCGCCGATGAGCAGGACGCGGCCCAATATCTTCGAGACGATACGGTAGTTCACGGCCTCACCTCAGGATGTCCTCGAGACAGGTCATGCCCTCCCGGTTCGTGACGGCGAGGACGCTGTCCCCGGGCCGGAGCTCGTCGCCGCCGCGGGGGATGAGGCAGGCGCCCTCCCGGATGACGGCGGCGATGAGCACGCCCTCCCGGATGGGCAGGTCCATCAGCGTCCGTCCCACGCAGGGCGAGGACTCCGACGCCCGGAACTCCAGCACCTCCAGACGCCCGTCCTGGACCCGGAGCAGGCTCTCCACGCCGCTGACGCCTGCGGAATTTTCCATGGCGCGGACGTACCGCAGCACCTGGGCCGCCACGAGCTCCCGCGGCCGGACGGGGGTGTCGAGCCCGAAGGCCGACGCCAGCGGTGCGTAGTGCGGCTCGTCCACCTTCGCCACGACCTTGGGGATGCCCGCCTGCCTGGCGTAGGCGGACACCACGAGGTTCACCTCGTCCGAGCCTGTCAGCGCGGCCAGAGCGTCGAAGGCCGGCATCCCCTCCTCGTCCAGCACGTCCGGGCGGGAGCCGTCGCACACCGCGATCTCCGCCTTCGGCAGCCGGTCCTTGAGCCGATCTGCTTTCGCCGGGTCCTTCTCGATGAGCTTCACCCGCAGCCCCATGGACAGGAGCTGCTGCGCGAGGTAATAGGCCACCCGGCTGCCGCCCACGAGCAGGACGTACCGCGCGCCCTTTTTGTGGATGTTCAGGGACTTGAACAGGGCGTGGACGTCCGAGGGCGCGCCCACGACCGTGACGGCGTCGCCTTCTTTCAGGACGAAATCGCCGCCGGGGATGAGGACCTCGCCCGCCCGCCGCACGGCGCAGACGAGGGTGCCCCCGCCGTAACGGGCGTGCCAGCTCTTGAGCTCCGTGCCGACGAGGGGATTGTCCCGGGAAAGCCGGAATTCCACGAGCTCCGCCTGGCCCTTCGCGATGGTGTCCACCCGGGCGGCGGAGGGGAAGCGCAGCACCCGGCTGATCTCCAGGGCCGCGGCCTGCTCCGGGTTCACGGTCAGGGAGAGGCCGAGCTCCTCCCGCAGGAGGACGACCTCCCGGAAATGCTCCGCCTGCCGCACCCGGGCGATGGTGTGGGCGACGCCGAGCTTCCGCGCCACCATGCAGCAGAGGATGTTCGATTCGTCCGAGTCCGTCGCGGCGATGAGGAGCTCCGCCGCCTCCGCGCCCGCCAGACGCAGCAGATCGAGGTCCACGGCCCCGCAGACGGTCATGACGTCGAGCTCCGTGTTCACGAGGGCGATCCGCGCTGGGTCCCGGTCGATGACGGTGACGCTGTGGCCCTCCTTCGTGAGGAACTGGGCGAGGGTGAAGCCGACCTTCCCCGCGCCGACGAGAATGATGTCCATAAGCACGATCCGTTCTTCAAGATTAGTAAACTAAATGTATCACCCCGGACCGATCCCGTCAAGAGAGGGATCGGAGCATATATTAAATTGTAGATTAAATTGTAGAATATAATTGTAAAATCCCGGAAATCCTATTGTAAAATCCCGGAAATCCTATCGGGGGATGCATTATAATTGTATATACAGAAAAAGGATTGCTTTTATTCCTGTGATATGGTAAAATCAATAAAACCATTTTGAAAAGTGGGAGCATAGTTTTCGAGGATCCTTTACCCGTCGGGGCGGATCCTCCGGAGGCAGATAATGAAGAAAGATACGGCGCGGACCGCCGGGAGCCGGACTCCGGCGCATGTCCGCTGGCTTCTTGTTTTCTATGATTTTCTGATCTACGCCGGCGTTATTTTCCTGCTGCTGGGGCTGCATCCGAGCATCGACGACCCCCTTGCCGGGACGGAGATCCTGGTGCATGGACTGCTGGGGGCGGTGTGCATTTTCGCGGCCCGGTTCCTCGGGCGGGTGTACGGGCAGATCTGGCGCTACGGCGGGGCCCGGGCCTATATCCGCCTGCTCCTGACCGATGTCGCGGGCGGAATCGTTTATATCTTCGCCGAGCTGCTGCTGCCCATCACCCACGTGAGCTTCGTGCAGCGGCTGAGCATCGTGTGCATGAATCTGCTGGGGGCGCTGGCCGCCCGCCTGCTGTACTACTTCGCCTACCAATACGCCAGCCGCGATCCGAACGAGAACAATCTCGTCCGGCAGCTTCTGTTGCTCCTGGGCGGGGTGCATGTGAACCCCGAGGACCCGGACGCGCCGAACTATGCCTCCCGCCGGATCAAGGTCGCCATCATCGGCGCCGGGCGGGTCGGCGCGGCGCTCGCGGAGGAGCTGCTGGAGAACCCCCAGGCGTCGTACGCGCCGGTGTGCTTCGTGGATGTTTCCCGCGAGAAGACCGGACGCAGCATCCTCAGCCTCCCTGTGTTCGACGAATCCACCCTCGACGCCCATGCACTCACCGACCTCGGCGTCCAGGAGATCATCTTTGCCGTGCCGCAGATCACCCAGGAGGCCAAAAAAGCCCTTTATGAGCGCTATAAGGCCATGGGCATGAAGATCAAGGTCTACGACTACCCCACCGTGAAGTCGGCCTCCGGCCGGCGCCACCTGCGGGAGTTCGAGATCGAGGAGCTGCTCTTCCGTCCCCCGATCGAGATCAACTCCGACGGCACCGCCGCGTATTACACCGGCAAGACCGTGCTCATCACCGGCGGCGGCGGGTCCATCGGCAGCGAGATCTGCCGGCAGATCGCCCGCATGGCGCCGAAGCGCATCGTCATCCTGGACGTCTACGAAAACGGCGCCTACGAGATCGAGCAGGAGCTGAAGGCCGCTCATCCCGGCCTGCCCGTGCAGGTGGAGATCCTCTCCGTGTGCGACCGGGTCGAGCTCGAGAAGGTCTTCGCGACCTACCGCCCGGAGATCGTCCTGAACGCCGCGGCCCACAAGCATGTCCCCCTCATGGAGCACAACTGCTGCGAGGCCGTCCACAACAATGTCTTCGGCACCCTGAACACCGTCCAGATGGCCGAAAAATATGAGGTCGAGCGGTTCATCATGGTCTCCACCGACAAGGCCGTGAACCCCACGAACGTCATGGGCGCCACCAAGCGCATGTGCGAGATGATCGTCCAGAGCTACAGCACCCACAGCAAGGTGGCCTACAGCTCCACCCGCTTCGGGAACGTGCTCGGCAGCGCCGGGTCCGTCATCCCCCTGTTCAAGCGGCAGATCGCGAACGGCGGCCCCGTCACCCTGACGGACAAGCGCATCATCCGCTATTTCATGACCATTTCCGAGGCGACGCAGCTCGTGCTGCAGGCGGGCGCCATGTCGAACAGCGGCACCCTCTACGTCCTGGACATGGGCAAGCCCGTGAAGATCCTGGATCTCGCGGAGAACATGATCCGCCTGAGCGGATACGAGCCCTACCGGGACATCGACATCATCGAGACCGGGCTGCGCCCCGGCGAGAAGCTCTACGAGGAGCTGCTCATCGAGAGCGAGACCCTTACCAAGACCGAAAACAGCCTTATCTTCATTGAGCGGGACACGCCCCTTTCCCCCGAGGTGCTGGAGACAAAGCTGAACATCCTCAAAGCGGCCGCCGATTCCGGCGACGACAACGCCGCGAGACTGGCCCTCATGGCCGTCATCCCCACCTATCACGATCCCGGCGAGGTCAACGAAAACGCCGTCGAATCCCGGGAAATGAAGATGGCGGCGGCCGGAGCAGGCGTGTAACAGGAGGAAGTACATGGACAAGAAAAGAGAGATTCCGTTTTCCCCCCCTGATATCTCTGAGCTGGAGGTCCGCTATGTGTCGGACGCGCTGCGGTCCGGCTGGATTACCACCGGCCCTCGCACCAAAGAGCTCGAGCAGAAGATCGCCGACTGGGTCGGCGCGCCGGAGTGCGTCTGCCTGAACTCCCAGACGGCCTGCGGAGAGATGGCGCTGCGCCTTCTCGGCATCGGCCCGGGGGACGAGGTCATCACGGCCGCCTACACCTATACCGCCAGCGCCTCGGTCATCGAGCACGTGGGCGCGAAGATCGTTCTGGTGGACAGCCGGCCCGACAGCCTGGAAATGGACTATGACGCCATGGAGCGGGCCATCACGGAGCGGACGAAGGCCGTCATCCCTGTGGACCTGGGCGGCGTCCCCTGCGACTATGACCGCATCTTCGAGGCCGTTGAGCGCAGGCGCGCCCTGTTCCGCCCGTCGAACGACATCCAGCGGGCCCTGGGCCGCGTCGCCGTCGTCGCCGACGGCGCCCATGCCTTCGGCGCGAAATGGCATGGCCGGATGGTGGGCAGCATCGCCGATTTCACGAACTTCAGCTTCCACGCCGTGAAGAACTTCACCACCGCCGAGGGCGGTGCCATGACTTGGCGCAGCATCCCCGGCGTCGATGATGAGGAGCTCTATCACCTGGCGCAGCTGTATTCCCTGCACGGACAGAGCAAGGACGCCCTCGCCAAGACGCAGCTCGGCGCCTGGGAGTACGACATCGTCGGCCCTTGGTACAAGTGCAACATGACCGACATCATGGCGGCCATGGGGCTGGCCCAGTTTGAACGCTATCCCGGCATGCTGGCCCGCCGGAGGGAACTCATCGAGCGGTACGACGCCGCGTTCCGTCCGCTGGGCGTCGAGACCCTCTCCCACTATACGGACACGCACAGCTCCTCCGGACACCTGTACATCACCCGCGTGCCGGGGATCCGCCCGGAGCAGAGAAACGAGATCATCATCGCCATGGCCGAGCGCGGCGTGGCCTGCAACGTCCATTACAAGCCCCTGCCGATGCACACGGCGTACAAGCGCCTGGGCTTTGACATCGCGGACTACCCGAACGCCTATGCCCGCTTCGAAAACGAGATTACCCTGCCCCTTCACACCTGCCTGACCGACGAGGACGCGGCCTATGTCATCGACTGCTATCGCGATGTGCTGCGTCCCTACCTGGCATGATGCGGCTGCTTCCCTGGGAGGAGCTGCCGGCGTCCATGCGCACGCCGGAGGTGCGGGCCTACTACGACATCCTCGCCCGCCGGCGCGCGGCCCTCGCCGCCAAGCGGGCGTTTGATATGCTGGCCTCGGCGCTCATGCTGGTGCTGCTGTCGCCGCTGTTTCTCGGCCTGACGATCGCGATCCGGGCGGACAGTCCGGGGCCGGTGTTCTACCGGCAGACGCGGGTGACGCAGTACGGCCGGGAGTTCCGCATCCACAAGTTCCGCTCCATGGTGGACGGGGCCGACCGCAAGGGCACCCTCGTCACCGTCAGCGGGGACGCCCGGGTGACCCGGGTGGGGCAGTTCATCCGCCGGTTCCGCCTGGACGAGATCTCCCAGCTCATCGACGTGCTGAAGGGGGACATGACCTTCGTGGGCACCCGGCCAGAGGTCCCGAAATATGTGGCGGCCTACACCCCCGAGATGATGGCCACGCTGCTGCTGCCCGCCGGGGTGACGAGCCTCGCGAGCATCATGTACAAGGACGAGGCCGCCCTGCTGGACGCCGCCGCTGACGCGGACCGGGTGTACGTGGAGGAGGTCCTGCCCGGCAAGATGGCCTACAACCTGGAGGGCATCCGCCGGTTCTCCCTGTGGGACGACCTGCGTCTGATGGTCATGACGGTGCTCGCCATGCTGGGGAAGGAATACGCCGCGGATCGGCCCGCGGCCTGACTACATATCGCTGCCGAATGGAGATGGATACCTTGGATCAGAACCGAAAAAAAGTCTGGATCATCAGTCACTACGCCGGAGGCCCGTCGTTCTGCCCCCGGATCCCGGATTACTGCCTGGCGGAGTATCTGCAGCGCCAGGGCTATGACGTCCTTATCTTTGCCTCCAGCGCCGTGCACAACACCGACCTGAACTTTATCCGGGACGGCGCGCTGTGCCGGGACGAGACGGTGGACGGCGTCCCCTTCGTTTTCGTCCGCACCCGCTCCTACACGACGAAAATGAGCCGCGTGCTGAACATGACGGATTTCTACGTCAACATGATGCGGTGCTACCGGCGCTACGACAAGCCGGACCTCATCATCGCCGCGATGCCCCAGCCCCTGTCCTGCCTGGCAGGGATCCAGATCGCCCGCCGGCTCAAGGTGCCCTACATCACGAGCATCGTGGATCTGTGGCCTCTGTCCATCGTCGAGTACGCGGATTTTTCCAACAGCAACCCGATCATCCAGGCGCTGTACCTCTTTGAGAAATGGGTCTACCGGAAGTCCGACGAGCTGGTGTTCACCTGGGAGGGCGCCTACGACTACATCATCGACAAGGGCTGGGATCGGTCGATCCCCCGGGAGAAGTTCCACTACATCAACATCGGCGTCAATCTCGCGGAGTTCTTCGAGAACCAGAAGACCTGGCGGCTGGAGGACCCGGATCTGGATTCGGACCGGTTCAAGGTCATGTACTGCGGCAGCGTCCGGACCGCCAACGACATCGACACGGTGGTGTCCTGCGCGAAAAGGCTCAACGAGGAGGGCTACGGGGACCGGATCTCCTTCATCATCTACGGCGACGGCCCGGACCGGGAGCCGCTGATCGAGCGGTGCGCGAAGGAGCATATCCCCAACGTGATCTTCAAGGGCTATGTGGATAAAAAATTCATCCCCTACGTCCTGTCCCGGAGCAGCCTGAACATCCTGAACCTGAAACCCGCCTCCACCCAGAAGTACGGGAACAGCTCCAACAAGCTGTTCGAATATCTTGCGGCGGGGAATCCCGTGGTGGCCAATATCGACGAGGGGAAGTACCCCATCATCACCCGATACGGATGCGGCAGGGTGGTGGAGGCGGCCTCCATCGATCAGTACGCCGACGCGGTGCGCTATTTCTATGAGCTCGACGCCGACGCCATGGAGGAATACCGCAAAAACGCCCGGGAGACCGTCAAGCTCTTCGACACCGAGACCCTTAACGCCCGGTGGGAGGAGATCATCCGCGGGCAGATCGAGGCCCGCCGCGGGACCGGGGCCTGAGAGGAGAGCGGAGCATGAAAAAAGTGATGCTGGTTTTCGGCACCCGGCCGGAAGCCATCAAGATGTGCCCCCTGGTGAACGAGCTGAAGACCCGCCCGGGCATCGAGACCGTCGTCTGCGTCACGGGACAGCACCGGCAGATGCTGGATCAGGTCCTCGGGACCTTCCGCGTCGTGCCGGATTATGACCTGAGCATCATGAAAGACAAGCAGACGCTCTTCGACATCACCACGGAGATCCTGAACCGGATCCGCACGGTGATCGAAGAGGTCCGGCCGGACGTGGTCCTGGTCCACGGCGACACCAGCACGACCTTCGTGACGGCGCTGGCCTGCTATTATATGCAGGTCCCGGTGGGCCATGTGGAGGCCGGACTCCGGACCTACAATATTTTTTCTCCGTATCCGGAGGAATTCAACCGGCAGGCGGTGGGCATCATCAGCCGGTACAATTTCGCCCCGACCCGGCTCGCCGCGGAGCACCTGATCCGGGAAGGGAAAGACCCCGAAAGCATCTATATCACCGGGAACACGGTCATCGACGCCATGCAGCACACGGTCCGGCCGGATTACACGCATCCCGAGCTGTCCTGGGTCGGCGGCGACCGGCTGATCTTCATCACCGCCCACCGCCGGGAGAACCTGGGGGAGCCGATGCACCGGATGTTTCGGGCGATCCGCCGCGTGCTGAACGAGCACCCGGACTGCAAGGCGATTTATCCCATCCATATGAACCCCCTCGTGCGCGAGGCGGCGGCGGCGGAGCTGGGAGACTGCGATCGGATCCACATCATCGAACCGATCGAAGTGTTTGACTGTCACAACTTCGAAGCCCGATCCTACCTCTGCCTGACGGATTCGGGCGGGATCCAGGAGGAGTGCCCGAGTTACGGCGTCCCCGTCCTCGTGATGCGGGATACCACGGAGCGGCCCGAGGGCGTGGATGCCGGTACGCTGCGCCTCGTGGGCACCGACGAAGAGACGATCTATCGGGCGTTCACCGAGCTGCTCGAGGATCCGGCGGTGTACGAGGCGATGAGCACGGCCTGCAACCCCTACGGGGACGGCTTTGCTTCCCGCCGAATCGCGGACGTCCTGGAGCACGGCTCCTGTGACCCCTGGACGCCGCGGAAGAAATAAAGGAGACGATATGCAGGAATACAGCCCCCGGCTGCTGCGGGAAGTGCAGCAGAAAAACCTTGAAATGGCGAAGTTTTTTGTCCGCTTCTGCGCGGACAACGATCTTCTGTGCTATTTCTGCGGCGGCGGATGCATCGGTGCCGTCCGCCATCAGGGCTTCATCCCATGGGACGATGATCTGGATTTTTTCCTTCCCCGCAGCGATTATGAGCGGCTGAAGGCCGTCTGGAAGGATACGGACCAGTATGTCCTTCTGTTCCCCACGGAAAGCTACAACGATCACTGCATGTATATCACGCTCCGTGACCGGACCACGACCATGATCAAGCCCTATCAGGTTGGCATGGACATCGTTCACGGCATCTCGATGGATATCTTCCCGCTCGACGGCTGGCCGAACGGCCGGCTGCAGCGGACTTTCCAGGTTTTTAACGGCCTTGTTTACCAGCTGTTCTGCGCCCAGGTGGTCCCGGAAAAGCACGGCGGCCTTACCGCCCTGATCGGCAAAGCTGCGCTTTCTCTCATAAAGAGCCCCAAGGCCCGATACCGCATCTGGCGGCGCGCGGAAAAGCGCATGACGAAATACGCGATCGAGGACTGCGAGGCCATCACCGAGATCTGCGCGGGCCCACACTACATGATGAAAAAGTACCCGAAGGAATGCTTTGCCGGCGCGGTGTTCCTGGACTTTGAAGGGGAAAAGATGCCGGTCCCGGTGGGATATGACACCTATCTGCGGACGGCGTTCGGGGACTATATGCAGCTACCCCCTGCGGAAAAGCAGGTGCCGAGCCACGACGCCGTTGTGGTCGACACGGAACGGCCATACACGGAGTATCGGGACAAGTACCTGCCCGAGGCGGACGGATGCGCACACGACAGGCGCTTCTGAACACCGCGGCCAGCCTGCTGCTGCAGCTGACGCTGGCCATTTCCGGTATCCTGATCCCCCGCTTTTTCATTGCGGTGTACGGGTCGCCGGTGAACGGGCTCGTGAACTCCATCAGCCAGTTCATTACCTATATGGGCCTCGTGGAGGCGGGAATCGGCGCCGCCGGCACCGTGGCGCTGTATGAGCCCCTGGCCCGCGGGAGCCTGGACCGGGTCAGCGGCCCGCAGCTTCTACCTGCGGTCCGGGGCTATTTTTGCCGGACTTGTGGCGGCGCTGGTCCTGATTTACCCGGCGGTGGTGCGCAGCGAGATCGGCGACGCGTCGTTCGTCCGGGTAATGATCCTGGTGCTGTCCGTGAACGGCCTCGTGGACTATTTCTTCCTGGGAAAGTTCCGCGTGCTGCTGATGGCCGATCAGCGCGGCTACGTGATCTCCGCGGCGCAGATCGCCGGTACGGTGGTCATGACCGTGGTCTGCATCCTCATGATCCGGGCGGAGTGCTCGGCCCTGTTGGTCAAAGGGGCGGCGGCCCTCGTCTATCTTCTTCGCAGCGCGGCGGTGGCGGTGTATGTCCGGCGAAAATATCCGCACGTGAGCTTCCGA
The DNA here is from genome assembly GCA_905234575.1 of uncultured Oscillospiraceae bacterium. Lineage (GTDB taxonomy): Bacteria > Bacillota > Clostridia > Oscillospirales > Oscillospiraceae > CAJOIG01. The sequence continues at coordinate 12,775 of CAJOIG010000031.1, read as the reverse complement.
GCCGAGGCGGATCTTTCGGCCTTTTCCCAGCGCTGGGCGGCGCTGCTGCACCAGATCGTCGGTATGATCTGCAACAACACCGACATCATCCTGATGACGCTGCTGCTCGGCCAGAACAAGCTGGTGGAGGTCAGCGTTTACGGGACCTACAACCTGGTGGGCTACGGCCTGTCGAGCCTTCTGACTTCCGTCTCGAACGGCATCGCGCCGTCGTTCGGCCAGGTGATCTCCCTGGGAGAGACGGACGTCCTGCGCCGCAGCTATCAGAGCTATGAATACCTCTTTTTCATGATGGTGTTCGTCGCCTATACCTGCATGGCTGTGCTGCTGTATCCCTTTGTCCGGCTGTACAGCCTGGACTTTGCCGACAGCGCGGTGTACGTCCGCTGGGCCCTGGTGGCGCTGTTTACCCTTGCGGGGCTGCTGCAGACGCTGCGCCTGCCGGGGCTGACCGTGATCGTTGCGGCGGGACATTACCGCCAGACCCGCGGCCGGGCCGTGCTGGAGGCGGCGATCAACCTTGTCGTGTCGGTGGCGCTCATCTTCCGCTGGGGGATCTACGGCGTCCTTCTCGGCACCTGCGCATCGTATCTCTACCGGACCGCCGATGTGATCGTGTACACGGCGAAGAATTTCCTTCCCGGCACCCTGGGACGGACCGCGGCGCGCCTGGCGCGCAATCTGCTTTGCGCCGCGCTCCTGACGGCGGGCGGCATCCGCTTCGTTCCCCTGGACGGCGGCTGGGGGACCTGGGTCCTCTCCGCGGTCTGTGTGGGCGCAGCGTCGTGCGTCGTGCTCGGAGGGGTCAACATCCTGCGCGAGCCGGCGGAGTTCCGGTCCCTCCTGGCCCGGACGAAGGAGGTTCTGGCACGCCGTGTGGGCGGCGCGTGATCCGAAAGGAGAGAGTGATACCATGAATACGCCGGAGATCTCGGTCATCGTCCCGGTATACAATGTGCAGGACTATCTGGTCCGCTGTGTCGATTCGATCCTCGCGCAGACTTTCCGGGATTTTGAACTGATCCTCGTGGACGACGGGTCCACCGACCGCAGCGGGGAGATGTGCGATACGCTGGCCGGGACGGATCCGCGTATCCGGGTGATCCACAAAAAAAACGGCGGTCTGAGCGACGCCCGGAACGCGGGCATCGAGGCCGCTCGGGGAGAATACCTCAGCTTCATCGACAGCGACGACTATGCCGAGCCGGATATGCTGGCCGTCCTGTACGGGCAGATCGCGGCCAGGGAGGCGCAGGTCGCCGTCTGCGGCATCTATGACTGCTATGAAAACTCGCGCCGGCCGCAGCACGCGATGACGGAGGAGTATGTCTGTACCGGCGTCGAGGCGCTGGAACGGATGCTGGAGGGGCGGTCCATTCCGGGTTCCGCCTGCAATAAGCTGTATTCCGCGGCGTTGTGCCGTGATCGGCGGTTTCCTGTCGGGAAGACGTATGAGGACGCGTTTTTTCTGCCGGAGGTCCTGCTGGCGTGTGAGCGGGTCGCCGTCACCACGGAACCGCTCTACAACTACTGGCACAGAGCCGGGAGCATTACCTCGACCGTGTTTTCGGAAAAGAGCTTCGACATGATCGACGCTTACGAGTACACGCTGGCTCTCGTGAGGGATCGTCTGCCGGACGCTGTTCCCGCGGCGGTGTTTCGGCTTTGGTGGGCGCATTTTGTTGTGCTTGACCGCATGCTGGAGGCCGGCCTGGATCCGGCGTCCGTAAGAGACGGCGCGGTTTTGGCGCGGCTTCGGGCTGACTGGAAGCAGATCGTCCGATGCCCGTTGTTTTCCAAAGGCCGCCGGATCTCCGCGGCGGCGCTCCACGTTTCCCTGCCGCTGTATAAGCGCATTTCCGCCATGCACCGGAAAATATATGGGCTCAACCAATGAAAAAAATATGCTTGATAGATTATAATATGTCCGTCACCGGGGGCGTAGAGCAGGTGACCGCGTCGCTGGCCAACGCGCTGGCGGATACTTATGAGGTCTGGGTGGCCGATCTTTGCTCGGACACGGAAGCCCCTGCGTATATCCTGGACCCGCGCGTCCATTACGTTTGCCTGCTGCGGCACGAGGCGCGCCTGCGGCAGATGCGCAAGGAGCTTTTGCGGCCGCTCGTCTCCTTTTTTCGCGACAACGAGATCGACGTGGCCATCATCCAGGGCAATTACCCCGGCTTCCTTGCCTCGGCGGCGCGAGGCCGCTGCCGGACAAAGCTCATCTTCTGCGACCATGGTGCGCTGATGAACCAGTGGAACCAGAAGGACATCGTGCTCATCCGGCTGATCAGCTCCCTGCTGTGCCACCGGGTAGTGACGCTGACCGAACAGAGCCGGAACGATTATATCCGGCGGTTTTTCCTGCCCCGCACGAAGGTCTGCTGCATATACAACTGGCTGGATAACTCCGGCATGTCTTCAAAGCCCTATGATGCATCGTCCAGAAAGATCATCTCCGCGGGCCGCTTTGGAAAAGAAAAGGGTTTTGACAATCTTGTCCGCGCCTTCGCCAAGGTGTCGGCCCGCCATCCTGACTGGCGCCTGGATATTTTCGGCGACGGGGAGATGATGCCGGCGGTAAAGGAGCTCGTTGCCCGGTATTCGCTGCAGGACGTAGTGTCGCTTCCGGGCATGTGCAGCGATCTGGCGTCCCGTTACCCGGAGTACGCCATGTATGTTCTGCCCTCCCATCGGGAGGGGATGCCTCTGGTTCTGCTGGAGGCAAAGGGGAACCGCCTTCCCATCGTCAGCTTCGATGTCCTGACCGGTCCCCGGGAGATCATCCGGGACGGCGTGGACGGCATCCTGGTCCCGCCGGAGGATATCGACGCCCTCGCGGCGGCGATGGATCGTCTGATGGGGGACGACGCCCTGCGGCAGGAGATGTCCGACCGGTCGCAGGAAAACCTGGAAAAATTTTCAAAGGATACGATCCTGAATCAGTGGATCGCTCTCATCGAACGCCTTACAAGGGGGAAACGATCATGATTTTTGGCGCGATTTTGGCCGGGGGCGTCGGCTCCCGCATGCACATGGCAGATATGCCGAAGCAGTTTCTTCCGCTGGGCGAGAAGCCCATCCTCGTCCACACCCTTGAAAAATTCCTGACCTGCCGGCAGTTCGACATGGTCTATGTCGGCGTGCATCCCGACTGGGTGGGCTATACCGAGGACTTGGTCGCAAAGCATACCGCTTTCGCGGAGGACCGGATCGCCGTGGTCCCGGGCGGGGAGGACCGCAACGGGACGGTGATGAACGTCATCGCCGCGATCGAGGAGCGCTTCGGCCCTTCCGAGGAGCACCTCCTCGTGACGCACGACGCGGTGCGGCCCTTCGTCACCCTGCGGATGCTGGAGGAGAACATCGCGGCCGCCCGGGAGCACGGAGCGTGCGATACCGTCATGCCGGCGGTGGACACCATCGTCGAATCCACCGACGGCGAGATCATCTCCGCCATCCCGCCGCGGGGAAGGATGTACCAGGGCCAGACCCCGCAGAGCTTCCGCATGAGCCTGCTGAAGAGCCTGTACGAGTCCCTGAGCGCGGACGAGCGCGCCGTCCTGACCGACGCCTGCAAGATCTGCGTCGTGCGGCAGTATCCGGTGTATCTCGTGCGCGGCTCGGAGACGAACATCAAGATCACCACCCCCGGCGACTACAAGATCGCCCAGGCCATGGTCCGGGAGCTTTCGGATGATTAACCGGATCTTTCAGCTGACCGCGCCGCGGATGATCTCGGTGAAGTACGAGGACCTTTCCTTTGCGGACCGGGTCATCGTGCGGCCGGAGTTCATGGCCGTGTGCCACGCGGATCAGCGGTATTATCAGGGCCAGCGGGACGCCAGGGTGCTGCGGCAGAAGCTGCCCATGGCGCTCATCCACGAGTGCTGCGGCAGGGTCGTCTATTCGCCGGACGCGCGGTTTTCCGTCGGACAGCCGGTGGTGATGATCCCGAATACGCCCACCCGCCCGGAGGACTGCATCTACGAGAACTACCGGGAGGGGTCGTACTTCCTGTCCAGCGGACACGACGGCTTCATGCGCGAGCTCGTGGCCATCGCGCCGGACCGGGTGCTGGGCTGCGAGGGGATCGATCCCATGACGGCGGCGATCACCGAGTTTTTCAGCGTCGGCGTGCATGCCGCCGGGCGTTTCGACCGGGTCGCCCACGAACGGCGCGGCGCCATCGGCATCTGGGGCGACGGGAGCCTGGCCTTCGTCGTGGCGAACGTCCTGCGGGCGCGTTACCCGAAAAGCCGCCTTTTCATCATCGGCCGCCAGCCGCGGAAGCTGGCCCAGTTCTCCTTTGTCGACGACACCTTCCGCGCCGGCGATCTGCCGGCGGACCTCCGGGTGGACCACGCCTTTGAGTGCTGCGGCGGCGACGGGAGCACGGCGGCGATCGAGGAGATCATCGGCCACATCCGGCCCCAGGGCACGCTGATGCTGATGGGCGTGTCGGAAAACCAGGTGCCGGTCACCACGCGCATGGTGCTGGAGAAGGGGCTGACCATGGTGGGCTGCTCCCGCTCCGGGCGGGCGGATTTCGAGGCCGCCATCGAGCTGATGCGGGCGGAGAGGACCCAGCGCCGCCTGCGCACCATCCTCAGTCCTGAGGAGCCGGTGCGGAGCATCGGGGACATCCATCGCGTGTTCGAAAGCGACCGGTCCACGCCCTTCAAAACCGTGTTCGGCTGGGAGGTCTGAGAGAGGAGATACCGTATGAAATCGGGAAAAAGCGCGCGAATCCTTTGTGAGATCCGATTCTGGTATATTCTGGTATACGCGCTGAATTTCATGTGTCTGAGTCTTTCGCCCTATCGGCTGAGCGGCTTGATGAATCACGACAGCCTGGTCTTCACCGGGCTTGGCGTGCTGGGCGCGCTGCTGCTGGCGGTGGATTTCTTTACCAGGAGGAATATGCTGCGCGTGCCGAACGCGGAGCTGCTGCTGGCGTTTTTCGTGATCGCGCTGATCTCCTGCGTTCTGAACCGGGCATACAGTTTCACGGGCAGCGTCAAGTGCCTCATCTGGATGGCGATTCAGATCCTGTATGTCGGCGCGGTGGATGTGGATCTGCCTCGGGAAGTGCACAAAAAGCATATCGCCATTCTCGGGCATGTTCTCATCCTGTTCTGGCTTGTCTGCGTGGTCATTTCGCTGCGGATGTACATTATCCAGTACGGGATCCAGACGGACATAATGGTCGGCGAAAAGCTCCTCTGGCGCACCGTAGGGTATCTTGAGGGCCGGCTGTTCGGCATTTTCATTGACCCGAACTACGCGGCGCTGATTTCCCTGTTCTGCATCCTGCTGGCGCTGTACTTCCTGACGCAGCCGGGCTGCGCCCTTTGGAGGCGGATCCTGTACGGGATCTCCATCGCCGTGCAGTTTCTGTACGTCGTTCTGTCCGCCTCCCGCACGGCGGAGCTCTGCATGGTCGGCGCCGCATTTTTCGGCGGATGTTTTATCCTGCCTGTTCGCCCGAATCGAAAGAAGCTCGTCCACCTGGCCCTCTGCGGACTCGTTGGCCTTTTATGCGCCGCCGTTTCATTCGGGGCGCTTACCGTTGTGCGTGCCGGCGCGGCCTATCTGCCCTCGCTTTACGCCGATGTGTCCGCCGGTGCGGGGCAGACGCAGATGAAGGGCCCGCTCTCCCAGCCAGATGCGACCCCGGCCCCGGAAACGGCGGAGAGCGCTCCAAACGCACATACGCCGGCTGCCCACCCCCTGGAAGCGGTGGATATGACCCGCCCGGATGCAGAGAAGGAAGACTATTCAAACAACCGTTTCGCCATTTGGGCGGATTACCTCCGGGTCGTGCGGTCCGCACCCGTTCTCGGCGTGGGTCCGCGGGGCTATGAGAGCTATGCTGCCGAGCACTTCCCGGACTCCTTCATCGTTCAGAGGCAGTATGTCGTGCATAACGGGTATCTGGTCCTGTTCGTTGGCACCGGCATCGTCGGCGGGCTGTTGATGCTCGTGTGGTTTGCTCTGGCGGCGATTTCGGTGCTGATATGGCTCGTGAAGAACCGAAAGGACACGCCGGAGGGATATCGGGACGTTTTGTGGCTGACGATGATCCTTGTGATCGGCGCGGTGGCGGCGTTTCCGTTTCAGATCCTGTTTTATGTAAACGACGAGGTCACCATCGTGCTTTGGGTTGTCTTCGGCTATGTTATGGCATTGATTCGCGGCGGGCGGAGCGACGGCCCGCTGTACAGACTTCTTGCACCACGATCCTAGATTATTGCGGATGCTGAGAGAAACGATACTTATAACGATATATCCAACAACCGATCCTTATGGTTGCGTCATTTTTTGACAGCGACTTGTTCTTTCGCGTGACAAGCAGTTCGGTTCTTTTCTGGCCGCTGCTTGGATTGCTGCTTGACTCCATTTCATCGTCAATTGATAGTTCGGATAATTGAAAGGACATTGCAATGATATTGAATAAAGCTTATCGAATGATCGCCTGGGTCGTTGTAGTGGTTCTCATCATTTCTGTTTGTTTCTCTGCGGCTTTTGCAAGCGAGGAAATGGATAAGGATGAGTCTTTCCTAGAATTCGTTGATGACAATTCTGACACAGGATGGGTGGAAGACGATTCTGCTTTGCTGGAAATCGATCCCATTCTCGCAGAAGAAGATTCTGCGCTCGTGGAAGATTCTGCGCTCGTGGAAGAGGAGGATATCGAAGATGCTTCCCCGGAACCGGAGCCTGCGGCGGCGGAGGCCGAGGAGGGTGCCGAGGAAACGATCCTCCCGGAAGAAGCCGGCGACGAGATCGAAACCGAGGAAGCGGCTGCCGATTTGCCGCCGGACGGGACTCGCTATGAATACGACGTCACGGAGTTCGGCGCGGACGGGACCGATTCGCTTCCCGACGGCGTCGCGTTCAACGAAGCGTTTCATAAGGCGGTAGATATGAATGTGCCGGAGGGGACCCAGGTCGTCATCCGGGTTCCGGCGGGGACCTATTATATCGAAAAAAACCTCGTCATCTTCAGCAACACGACCCTGATCCTGGACGAGAATGCGACGATCGTACGGGACCCCTCTTTGTATACGGTTTTGCTGAACGGCCACCTGAAGGACTCCGGGGAGCTTTGCTATGATGATTCCTGTTCTCACGGGTACTACTCCCAGGGAAAGAACATCCATATCATCGGGGGAGTATGGGACGGAAACGTTGCCGGTCATAGCAGCACCAGCGACAATCTCATCATTTCCTTTCAGCATGGAACGGACTTCAGCCTTGAAGATCTGACAATAAAGAATACTTGCGGACCGCACATGGTCCTTCTGAACTCGATGCGGAACGTGACGATCGAAAACGTCCGTTTTGAAGACGCCTGGCCGTCTCCTTCTGACCACCGGGAGAGCCTTTCGGACTATGAATGGCAGCGTCTTGCCCACGGGCGGGAGGCGGTTCAGTTTGATTTTCCCGATCCGGTTACGGATGCAACACGGCCTTGTGACGGGACCATGTGCGAAAACATCACGATCCGCGGCTGCACCTTTAAAAACGTGATGACCGCCTTTGGCAGCCATCACGAGAACGGCGAAAACAAGCATCGGAATGTTTTTGTGCTCAACAATACGGTTCAAGGGGCTTCGGGCGGCGCCTTCGACGCCTACGCGGTGGATAATATCGTAATTCAGGGTAATACGGTTGAGAATGTTCCGGTGTTTCTGCTTGCAGACGGCTCTTTTGGATCGATCTCCGGGAATACCGTTTCTGCAGAGCAGTTTCTTCATATGGCGGTTGGTTCAAACTTTACCGTCGAAAATGAAACATATTCGACGATTTCCGGCTGGGGGCTCAATGAATTTGCCATACAAGTGGTGGAGTCCTCCGTCACGCTTCGCGATATGAGCCTTTCCGGAGCGCTCTATGGGGGAATCAATATTACCGTCGACTCATCGGCGCAGATCGAAGGAGTTTCTGTCTCGGGCACGGGTACGGCGCCGAGCGTCCAGTTCAACAAAGGATCCTCCGGCTGCCTGAGCGAGAGCAGCATTACGGCGGCGGACAACGGCCAGGCGGTTTGTGTGTGGGATCGATCCTCGAATGTAACGATCCAAAACAATACCCTGTCCGGCGGGAGCGAAATGGTCGTGATCGGGAAAGAATGCTCGGACATTGCTGTTTGCGGCAATACCTTGTCAGGACCGCTGACCAGAGGGATCGTTCTTTCGGATTCCTCCGGTTCTGTTACAGGGAATACGATCATCGGGACCGGGAACGGCTATGGTATTGCCATATTGAACAACACGGCTCCCTGTCAAATCAGCGATAACATTGTACAGCGCGCATCCGAAGGGCTGCATCTATACAAGGCGACGGATACTTCTGTTTCCGGGAACTATGTCTCCGAATGTGGACAGTACGGTGTCTGCGTTTGGGATACATGCTCCAATGTCACCTTGAGGAAAAACAGTATCTCTGACGGCGAAACCGGCGTGTTGATCGGAGAATCCTATCAGGGGATCTCCGTGGAAAACAATACGATATTGAATTGCTCCGCCTATGGCGTGCAGGTCGCCGATGCAGCAGCGGATTGCATGGATAATTTGATCTCCTGCGGACCGAATGCCCATGGGATCGATTATAGCCGCACCTCAAACAGCAATATTTCGAGAAACGCCCTGAAAGGGATGAAAGAAGGCGTACGAATCTCCCAGTCGACCGGTGTCAATGTGCAGAGCAATCGGGCGTTTCAGGCGGCCGATTATGGCTTCATGATTCAATACTCAGAGGATATGTCGGTTCAAGACAATATCGCAGCGCACTCCGGACAAGAGTGGGATCTGTTTATTTATGATTGCACCGGGGTATGCACAGGCAACTATATCACCTCGGATGTTGACAGAAATATCAACTACAAGGGGACGGATTCCGGCAACGTGATTCTCTGCTATGAGAATAAAACCCTGGCGGATGCGCCGGTCCTTGCGGGAGACTTGACGGGGGAATGGCGTATCAATACCGCGGATCTTCTGCGGCTGTTGAAATACCTCACGGACCGCTCGGTATTTATCCTCGGCTCCGCCGATGTGAACGGGGACAGACGTGTGGATTCCCTGGACCTCCTCCATCTGCTGCGCTATTTGAACGGACAGAGTGTTGTTCTTTATTAGCGGAGGGCATGCAGGAAAAGAAGGCATGCATATTGTATCCTCTCCCATAACAGGCTCAAATTCTTAATCTTTTGTAAAACCCGCCGATTTCGGATTGCCTTTTCCGGGCGGCGGGATTATAATATACTTTGCATGAATTTTTGAGTTACATCAAGGAGAACGCTATGAAAAAGCTGATCGCGCTCACGCTGGCGCTGTGCCTGATCCTCTGCCTCCTCGCGGGCTGCGGCTCGAAGGCGGAGGAGACCCCTGAGGAGACGCCGGCCGCGGAGAACGTCGAGGCGACCCCTGAGGCCACGCCCGAGGCCACGCCCGAGCCCGCCGGCATCGGTCTCGGCGGCACCGGCTACGAGACCTTCCCCGGCGACATGGTCGTTGCCACCGTGAACGGCACCGACGTCACCTGGATGGAGTACTTCTACTGGCTGCGGTACTACACCATGTACATCCAGCAGCTCGCCGGGCAGTACGGCATGATCCTCGACGGCTGGGACGCCCATGACCTCTCCGGCGAGAACACCAACGCCCAGGTCGTCCTCATGAACGCCCAGGCGAACCTCATCCAGGACCATGTGGTCCGCACCGAGACCGCGAAGCTCGGCGTCGAGCTGACGGAGGAGGATCGGACGGAGCTGGAGGCCATCTACAACACCAACGCCGACCAGGTCACCGGCAATGCCGACGGCGAGGTCACCGAGGACGAGCTCCTCTCCTTCGAGGGCTATCTTGCCTCGGAGATGTACGTGGACAAGGACTTTTTCAACAGCTTCAACGCCGTTTCCCTGCTGAGCCAGCGGGCGACGAGGCCGCCCTGGCCTTCGCGGAGGACAACGGCCTCCTCGCCGCGAAGCACATCCTGCTCCTCACCGTGGACCCCGACACCCGGGAGCCCCTCTCTGACGAGGAGATCGCGGAGAAGCGCCAGCGGGCCGAGGACCTCTATGCCCAGCTCTCCGCCGTTCGTGACGATCCGGACGCCCTGGCCGCCCTCTTCGATCAGCTCACCGCCGAGTACACCGAGGACACCGGCTACGCCCACTATCCCGAGGGCTACGTCTTCGGCGAGGGCGAGATGGTCGCGGCCTTTGAGGACGCCGTGAAGCTCCTGGAGGTAGGCGGCCTGTCCGAGGTCGTGGAGTCCGAGTACGGCTACCACATCATCCTCCGCATCCCCATCGACCCGAACGCCGTCATCGGCACCGACGCGAACGGCAACGATGTCACCCTGCGCTATGCCGCGGCGACCCAGCAGTACAACGCTGAGCTCACCGCCTGGACGGACGCGGCGGAGGTCGTCTGGAGCGAGGGCTTCGAGGACCTGGACCTCGCCCCCATCTTCGGCTGATTCCCATATCGTATCGATCCGGCCCTCCGCCCTGCGCGGAGGACCGGACTTGTTTTTTGCAGAAAAGGAGAGAGCATGAAAAAAACGGTACTGTTCCTGCTGTGCCTCGCGCTTCTCGCGGGGACCGGATTCGCCTCGGCGGAGCCCGGCCTTGCCGGGCTGCTCGAGGACCTGGTGACCGTCTATGAGGACCCGTCTCCCGCGACGATCGAGCGCCTGGACGCGGAGACGGCGGCGCTCGGCGACCCCGTGGCCTCCGCTGTCGAGGAGCACTGGAAGCGGGTCTTTCTCGACCCGGACTATGCCCTGCTGCTATACGGAACGGACGACCCCGCGCAGCTTCCCGTCCCGGACCCTGCCGCCCACGCCTTCGTGGTCCTCGGCTTCGAGCTCAAAAACGGGGAGATGACCGATGAGCTCAAGGGCCGGTGCGAGGCGGCGGCCGCCGCGGCCCGGGCGTTCCCGGGGTCCATCCTCGTCTGCTCCGGCGGCGCCACCGGGCAGAACAACCCCGAGGGCCATACCGAGGCCGGGCTCATGAAGGCGTACCTCGCGGACGAATGCGGGATCGAGCCCGACCGCGTTTTCATCGACGAGCGCGCCCGGAACACGGCGGAGAACGCCGTCAACACCTTCGCGATCCTCCGGGAGCGCGGCGCGGCGACCATGACCATCGTGACCTCCTCGTACCATCAGCGCCGGGCCCAGGTCCTTTACAACGCCCTCGCGGCGGTGTACGCCCGGGACGAGGGATATGCCCCGACGATCGTCGGGAACTTCTGCTATGACATCCCGGCCTCCGGGATCTCGGCGGCGGTGTCGGACGCCCGGCTCGCCGTGCGGCAGCTCGCGGGCATCCTGGCGGCCGGAAGCGGGGAACCGGCCTCCGGCGAGCCCAGCGGTGCGCCGTCAGCATCCTGAAACAAAAAACCGGTCCCTCCCACGACGGGAGGGACCGATGCGATTCTTATGGAGACTGTCAGTGGGAGAAGCGCTGCAGGCTCTTTTTTTCCTGGGGCTTCTCGGAGATCTCGCCGGCCTTCATGAGCGCGTTGCGGGTCATGAGGGGACCGGCGAGCTCGTAGATCAGCACGCCGAAGAGGGTGACGTTCCGGACCACGGAGGCGTCGAGCCCGCCCAGGACCGCCGCCTGGTTGCACATCCCGAGGGCCACGCCCGCCTGAGGCAGCAGGGTGATGCCGAGGTACTTCACCACGTTCGCGTCGCAGCGCATGAGCCGCGCGCTCTCCCGGGCGCCGTAGTACTTGCCCAGGGAGCGGGCGAGGATGTAGACGAGGCCGATCACAACGTAGATGAGGTTCGAGAACACGCCGAGGTCCAGCGCCGCGCCGCTGAGGACGAAGAAGGTGGCGTTCAGCGGGGCGGTCCATTTCTCCGCCTTGTTCATGATGTCGGCGGAGTATTCGTAGCCGTTGCAGAACACCGTGCCCAGCATCATGCACACGAGGAGGGACGAGAAGGAGATCGTCACCGGCCCGATGGGGATCCGCAGGAAGCTCAGGGCGATGGTCAGCAGCACGAAGGAGATCGTCAGCGACAGGCGGTTGGAGTTAGAGTAAAACAGGTTTTCGAGCTTCGAGAGGACGAAGCCCAGCGCCCCGCCCAGAACGAGGGAGAGAGCGATCTCAATGAGGGGGTTCACGACGACGGAGATCAGGTCATAGTTTCCGCCCTGCAGGGCCCGGGCGATCCCCAGAGAGACGGAGAACACCACAAGACCCACGGCGTCGTCCAGGGCGACGATGGGCAGGAGCAGCCGGGTCAGCGGGCCGTCGGCCTTGTACTGCCGGACCACCATGAGGGTGGCGGCCGGGGCCGTCGCCGTGGCGATGGCGCCGAGGGTGATGACCACGGGCAGGGGCAGGACCTCGGGACCCAGGGCCAGGTGCAGGACGAACAGAACAAGGTCCACGAGAAGGCAGGCCGTCAGCGCCTGCAGGATGCCGATGACCGTGGCGGCCTTGCCGGTGTGCTTTAGCTCGGACAGGCGGAACTCGCTGCCGATGGAGAAGGCGATGAAGCCCAGGGCGGCCTCGTTCACGAGGCTGACGCGGCCGAGGTCCTCAAAGGACTGGAAGCCCACCCCGGGGATGCCGAGAAGGCCGAGCCCGAAGGGCCCGATGAGCAGGCCCGCGATGAGGAACGCGGTCACATCCGGGAAGTTCAGATGCAGCAGCTTGAACACGCGGGTGAAGATGAGGCCCGCGAACAGGGCCACCGCCACCCACAGGAAGAGATTCATATTCATGACGACACCTCT
>CAJOIG010000030.1 GCA_905234575.1 uncultured Oscillospiraceae bacterium | reverse complement strand
TGTATGATGGGTTCACATAAAGTTATGTAATCCGATCACACAGGAGAGTACGGACGTGACGAATGCCGATTGCCTTGCCAAGTACGAGCGGTATCTGACCGACGAAAAGAAGACCGCGAAGAATACGCTGAGCTCTTATCTGCGGGACATCCGCCAGTTCGGTGAGTATCTCGCCGAGGAGGACCTCGGCGGGTATCTCACCGCGGACGAGGACGCCCTATGCGCGTACATCGACCATCTCCGCGCGGCGGGGAAGAGCGTCGCCACGGTGTCGCGGAACATCGCCTCGCTCAAAAACTTCTATTCCTGGCTGAAGCTCAGCGGACAGATCGAGTCCATCCCCACGGGACGTCTCGTGCCGGAGAAGGCCGCGCACAAGCTGCCGGAGATCCTGACGGCGCAGGAGGTCGAGCTGCTGCTCGCCCAGCCGGAGTGCACGGACCGCAAGGGCTATCGGGACCGCGCGATGCTGGAGCTTCTGTACGCCACGGGCATCCGCGTCACGGAGCTCATCAGCCTCGACGTGAACGACGTGAACCTCTCCGCCGGCATCCTGAGCTGCCGCAGCCGGGACAAGGTCCGTTCGATCCCCCTGTATCCCGCCGCGCTGAAGGCCCTCAAGGACTACATCGAATTCATCCGTCCGGATATGATCGCCTCTCCGGCGGAGCGTTCGCTCTTCGTGAACGTGAACGGGGAGCGCATGAGCCGTCAGGGCTTCTGGAAGATCGTGAAGTCCTACCAGCAGAAGGCCGGCATCGAAAAGGACATTACGCCCCACACCCTGCGTCACAGCTTCGCGACGCATCTTCTCGAAAACGGCGCGGACCTGCGCTCCATCCAGGAGATGCTGGGCCACGCGGACATCAGCTCCACGCAGATCTACTCCCAGCTCGTGAAAAAGCAGCTCAAGGACGTCTACAACAAGGCGCATCCGCGAGCGGTATAAACCTGTCTTTGGAAGGACGGCGCCCTGCGGGGCGCTGTCCTTTAATAATTTCAGAATCAGAACGTCCCGCCGAAGCTTTTCCGGCGGGACGATGCTGTTATTCGGGTCGACGGTCGTGATAGAGGTTTTTCGGCGGCGTGGGCTGGGAGTCCGCGAGGGGAGGGCCGGCCTTCTTTCGGCGGCTGCGCCGGCGGCGCTTGGGATGCGCCTGCTTTTCGCGGAATTTCCGGACCATTTCCTCGTCCGCCTCGTACAGGAGATGGTTGGCGTGCCAGGTCCCGTCCTCCTCGTGCCGGAGCCGGATGCGGAGCAGGAAGTCTCCGTCCGTCTCGCAGGTGGCGAGGGACATGTAGCGGTGATCCCCCTGGTTTATCCACTTCGTGCGCTCCATCGCTTTGGCGCAGGCCGGGCATTTGACGACGGCGTTCTCCTCGGCCTCCCACAGGGCGTCGCGGGTGTAGTAGGTGTCGGATACCGCGTGGAACAGGGGCTCGGGACCCTGGGGGACGCCGACGCTCCGGGGATGGCGGCTGAGCTGCTCGAGCGTTTCGCCGTAGTGGGCGAGGCCGTCCGTCATGTTGAGATGGGAGCAGACGAGGGCGGTGTTGTAGGCGTCGCCCAGGGCGTCGTGGGCCACGCGGGTCTGCTCGATGCCGAAGTGCTCCATGGCGGTCTCGAGGGATTTCTGGTTTTTGTCGCCCTCGGTGTCGCGGTTGTAGATGAGCTGCAGATTGATCCACTGCCCGAGCCAGTCGATCTCGAGATCGTGGATGATGAGGTTCTGCTCCATGATGCCCCGGTCGTCGTAGCCCCAGGTCATGAACACCGGGTCCGGGCCGCACCAGGCGGTGAACTGCTCCATGGCCTCGGGGAAGGAAACTCCGTGGGAGAGGCGGTCGTTGTCGAAGCCGGTGAGCTTCTTGACCTTGTAGTGCATCTTGCGGAACCAAACGGGCTTCACGTCGCACTGGAACTCCTCGCCGGGGGTGAAATCGTCGTTCAGCCGGACCGCGCCGATCTGGATGATCTCGCCGCGAAGGTGGATGGGCAGGTGGTTGTAGACGGAGGATTTTGCGCTCATGGCCTGGTTCCATTCCAGGTCGATGACGATGTAGGCCATAACATACTTCCTTACTGTATTTCGCTTGCCAGTGAGACATTTTATCATAATCCACGGAAAATAACAATATGTTTGATATAATCCGTCATTTGTGCTAAAATCAATGTGTTATGCGGATGGAAGGAGCTGACGACGAATGAAAATCGCGGTCCTTTGCGGCGGCCTGTCGAACGAGCGGGACGTCTCTATCTCCAGCGGCACCGGGATCGCCCGGGCCCTGCGGACGCTCGGGCATCGCGCGGCGCTGATCGATCTTTTCCTCGGCTGCGGCCCTGTAACGGAGGATACGTTCACCTCGGAGGAGCGGGACGATCCGTTCTCCGTGGCGGAAAAGGCGCCGGATCTTGCCGCTGTGCGCGCGCTGCGTCCCGGTCCGGGCCGGATCGGTCCCGGCGTCCTCGAGGCGTGCCGTGCGGCGGACATCGTCTTTCTGGCCCTGCACGGCGAGGAGGGGGAGAACGGAAAGATCCAGGCGTTTTTGGACCTCCATGAGATCCGCTACACCGGCAGCGGCTACCTCGGCAGCGCCCTCGCCATGAACAAATCCCTCACGAAAACCGTGCTGTCCCGCGCGGGGATCGTCGTGCCGGACAGCTTTATGGTACATAAGAACGACCTGCCTTACGCGGTCCCCGAGCATTTTCCCTGCGTCGTCAAGCCCTGCTCCGGCGGCAGCAGCGTGGGAACCACCATCGTGCACGGCCCGGAGGCCTATGCCGACGCCCTTGCCCTGGCCTTCCGGTACGAGGACAGCGTGCTGGTGGAGCAGTTTATCTCCGGCCGGGAGCTCACCGTCGGCGTCCTCGGCGGAAAGGCGATGCCCGTCATCGAGATCATCCCGAAAAACGGCTTCTACGACTATAAGAACAAATACCAGGCGGGCCTGACGCTGGAGCTCTGCCCGGCGCCGATCTCCGCCGGGGAGACGGCAAACATCCAGCGCCTGGCCGAAAGGGTGTACCATGCGCTGATGCTGGAGGCATACGGCCGGGTGGACTTCATCCGGGCCGGGGACGGCACGTTCTACTGTCTCGAGGCGAATACCCTGCCCGGCATGACTCCGACGAGCCTCGTTCCGCGCATGGGTCTCGAGATGGGCCTGTCCTACGCCGAGCTCTGCCAGCGTCTTGTGGACGAATCCCTCAAAAAATACGCCTGAACAGGAAGGAACCGATATGCGCGAACTCTCACTTTCTGTACTGCCCTCCGTCGTCGGCGGCGAGACCCGCGGCGATTTCTCCTCCGACGCGGATATTTCCTCCATCACCACGGACAGCCGGACCGTCACGCCCGGCTGTCTTTTCGCCGCCATCCCCGGCGAGCGGGTGGACGGGCACGACTTCATAGCTTCTGCCGCGCAGAAGGGAGCGGCCTGCGTTCTCTGTGAGCGGTTCGCGGAGGCCGACGTCCCGCAGCTTCGCGTGCCGGATACGCAGGCGGCGCTGCGGACCCTCGCGGCATATTACCGCGCCCGGTTCGACATCCCGGTGGTCGGCGTCACGGGCTCCGTCGGCAAGACCACGGCGAAGGAGATGATCGCCGCCGTGCTGTCGGCGCGGTTTTCTACGCTGAAGACCGAGAAGAATTTCAATAACGAGCTCGGCGTGCCCCTGACGCTGTTCCGCCTGCGGGAGGAGCATGAGGCCGCCGTGGTGGAGATGGGCATCTCCGGCTTCGGGGAGATGACCCGCCTTGCGGCGATGGTCCGGCCCACCGTCGCGGTGTATACCCTCATCGGGGACGCGCACCTGGAATTCCTGGGCGACCGCGCGGGCGTTCTGCGGGCCAAGGCAGAGATGATCTCCGGCGTGGCGGAGGACGGCGTCGTGATCGCAAACGGCGACGACGAGCTCCTCCGGTCCCATGATTTCGGGCGGCGGACGGTGCGGTTCGGCTTCGGGGAGAGCTGTGATGTCCGGGCGGAATCCGTCGAGAACGACGGATTGTCCGGCATGAGCTGTGTCATCCGGGCGGGGGAGCGGCGCATCCCGGTCCGCATTCCGTCCTTTGGCCGCCATCTCGTTTATGCCGCCCTGATGGGCGCGGCGGTGGGCATCGAGCTGGGCCTCACCGACGCGGAGATCGCGCGCGGCGTCGCCCGGTTCGAGACCGTCGGCAGCCGCGGGCGGGTGCTCGAGTGCGGCGGCATGACGATCCTGGACGACTGCTACAACGCCAATCCCACGAGCACCACGACGTCTCTTGACAGCCTCGCCATGCTCCCGGGGCGGCATGTGGCCATCCTGGGCGATATGCTGGAGCTCGGCCCGACCTCGCCGGAGCTGCATCGCTCGGTGGGGGAGCACGCCGCCCGGACCGGCGCGCTCGTGATCGCCTGCGGTCCCATGGCGGAGTACATCGCGGCGGGCGCCGGCGAGGGAGCCCGCTGGTTCCCGGACCGGCCCGCGCTTCTTGCCGCACTGCCGGAGCTTGTCCGTCCCGGGGACGCCGTTCTGGTGAAGGCCAGCCATTCCATGGGCTTCGAGGCGGTGGTGGCGGCGCTGACGGGCGCGGGCAGCGAGTCTTCCGATCATCGTTAATTGATAGATTTTTCTTCCCATTCGGACAAGTTGCTGGTATAATCAACATAGCTGATTCTGCAAATCAATTACTAGGGGGATAGATATGTTCAAAATTGTCAGCAAGCGTCCTCTGAACGAAGCGAAGACCGTCGTGGAATTCGTGATCGAGGCACCGCTGGTCGCCCGCAAGGCGAGACCCGGCCAGTTCATCATCTTCCGGCTGGATGAGTTCGGTGAACGCGTCCCGGTCACCATTGCCGCGGCCGACACCGAGAAGGGCACCGTTACCATCATGGTGCAGCCCGTCGGTCAGACCACCCGTATGCTGAACCTCATGGAGGCCGGCGACTATATCGCGGACTTCGTCGGTCCGCTCGGCCGCCCGACCCACATGGAGGGCCTCAAGCGCGTCTGCGTGGTCGGCGGCGGCGTCGGCAACGCCATCGCGTACCCTGTCGCGAAGGGCATGCACGACCTCGGAATCGAGGTGGATATGGTCGCGGGCTTCCGCTCCAAGGACATCGTGATCCTCGAGGACGAGATGCGCGCGGGCGTGACGAACCTCTACATCACCACGGATGACGGCTCCTACGGCGAGGCCGGCTTCAACGTCACGAAGATGAAGGCGCTCCTGGACGCCGGCAACCAGTACGACGAGGTCATGTGCGTCGGCCCGACCCGCATGATGCAGCGCGTCTGCGAGGCCACGAAGGAGTACGGCGTCAAGACCATCGTTTCCATGAACCCCATCATGCTGGACGGCACCGGCATGTGCGGCGCCTGCCGTCTGACCGTCGGCGGCGAGACCAAGTTCGCCTGCGTGGACGGCCCGGAGTTCGACGGGCATCTCGTCGACTGGGACGGCATCATCAAGCGCTCCACCTATTACGCGGAAGAGGAAAAAGCGGCGATGGACCAGAGAGCATGGCTAATATGCGTATGGACAAGAACCCGATGCCCGAGCAGGAGCCTCTGGTTCGCAACAAGAATTTTGACGAGGTCGCTCTCGGCTATACCGATGAGATGGCCATCGACGAGGCCAAGCGCTGCCTGAACTGCAAGCGCCCCGCCTGCATGGAGGGCTGCCCCGTGGCGGTCCGCATCCCCGAGTTCATCGCGAAGGTCGCGGAGGGCGACTTCGACGAGGCTTACAAGATCATCACCTCCACGAACAGCCTGCCCGCCATCTGCGGCCGCGTCTGCCCGCAGGAGAACCAGTGCGAGGGCAAGTGCGTCCGCGGCATCAAGGGCGAGCCCGTCGGCATCGGCCGTCTCGAGCGCTTCGTGGCGGATTACCACATGAACCACGGCCACAAGGACGGCCCTCCCGCCGTCCCGCAGTCCAACGGTCACCGCGTCGCCATCGTCGGCTCCGGCCCTGCCGGTCTGACCTGCGCCGGCGACCTGGCCCGCAAGGGTTACGAGGTCACCATCTTTGAGGCCTTCCACAAGGCCGGCGGCGTGCTGGTGTACGGCATCCCCGAGTTCCGTCTGCCCAAGGCCATCGTCGCGAAGGAGATCGCGAAGCTCGAGCACTTCGGCGTCAAGATCATCACCGACGCCGTCATCGGCCGCGCGGAGAGCATCGACGAGCTCTTCGAGGAGGGCTACGAGGCCGTGTTCATCGGCTCCGGCGCCGGCCTGCCCCAGTTCCTGCACATCCCCGGCGAGAACCTCCTTGGTGTGTTCTCCGCGAACGAGCTTCTCACCCGCTCGAACCTCATGAAGGCGTATCTGCCCGAGTACGATACCCCCATCCGCATTGGCAAGCGCGTCGCCGTTGTCGGCGCGGGCAACGTCGCCATGGACGCCGCGCGCACCGCGAAGCGTCTCGGCGCGGACGAGGTCTACATCGTCTACCGCCGCGGCATGGAGGAGCTGCCTGCCCGTAAGGAGGAGGTCCACCACGCCCAGGAGGAGGAGGTCATCTTCAAGGTCCTCAACAACCCCGTGGAGATCCTCGGCGACGAGAACGACCACGTCACCGGCATCAAGGTGGTCAAGATGGAGCTCGGCGAGCCCGACGCCTCCGGCCGCCGCAAGCCCGTTCCCGTCGAGGGCAGCGAGTACGTCATTGACGTGGACTCCGTCATCATCGCCATTGGCACGAGCCCGAACCCCCTGATCCTCACGACCACCCCCGGTCTTGAGGCGACGAAAAAGGGCGGCATCGTGGCGGACGACGCCACCGGCGCCACCTCCCGTCCCGGCGTGTTCGCGGGCGGCGACGCCGTCACCGGCGCGGCTACCGTCATCAAGGCCATGGGCGCCGGCAAGGTCGCCGCGGCCGGAATCGTGGAGTACCTCTCCAAGAAATAAGTAGTTCCCAAGGAAAACGACGCGGTCCGCCGGATCGCGTCGTTTTTGATCGTCGATTTTTGCGGGAGGACTTGCACTTTCCTCCGGCGTGTGCTAAAGTATAAACGAACGATTTTGCGGCCTTCCGCGAAACCAATGTTTTTGAAAGGAAGTACATATCATGGCGAAGTATTTCATCCAGCGCAAAATGGATACCGAGGGCAGCACGGTTTACGAATACACTGCTCCCGGCCACTTTGACTGCAAGACCACCCGTCTGCACGACAAGACCGGCGGCGGCGCGAACGAGGCCGAGAACTGCAAGATGATCATGGGCATCACCTATTTCGAGCCGGGCGGACACACCGCGTTCGGCGCGAACCCCCTGGAGTCCATCTACTACATCCTCGAGGGCGAGATGACCCTGAAGACCGACGACGGCGAGACCGTCCTGCACGAGGGCGATTCCTTCCACTGCGGCGGCGGCGTGGCCAAGTCCGTCACCAATACGGGCGACGTGGTCTGCAAGATGCAGGTCTGCCTGCTGCCCCCCCAATAATCCGAGGTAATCCGTAGATCAGACATCCGAACAGGATCGAAACGATAAGCGCCGGAACGCTGTTTCCGGCGTTTATCGTTTTATTCAGAGCCCAGGCTCCGGCGCCGGCGACCGCGGCAAGCGCGGTGATCGAAACGCCGCGGCGCAGATCCGGCCGCAGTCCGGTCTTTTTCCGCAGGCGAACGTAGCTCAGCACGAAATTGAACAGCTCCGTGAAGCAGATCGTCGCGATGTAGGCGCCCAGTCCCCAGCGCGGCAGGAGGAGCCAGACCATCAGCGCCGAGAGCCCCGCGTCCGCGATATTCACGAGCATGCAGAACATCATGTCCCCGAGGCCCTTCAGACAGCCGTCCGTCAGCATGTCGAGGTACATGACGGGCACGATGAGCGCGAACAGCCGGATGAACCGCCCGGCGTCCGCGGAGTCGTACAGCGCCTGCCCGAGCGGTCCGCCGAGGGCGAAGAGCAGGGCGGCGCAGAGCGCGGCAAAGCGAAAGCCTAGGCCCAGCGTGCGCTCCGCCGTGTCCCGGATGTCGCCGCTCTCGCTTTGCACCTGCTGCATCGTGAGCTTTGGGACAAGCAGCTCCGCCGCGGCCATCAGGACGCAGGAGGGGAACAGGACCACCGGCAGCGCCATGCCCTGGATGATCCCGTAGTCCGCGAGCGCCGTCTCCGCGCCGAGTCCCGATGCCCGGAGCCCCACCGGCACGAGAAGATGCTGCACCGTGGAAAGACCGCTGCGCGCATAAGAGGCAGCGGCAAGGGGCAGCGCGATGGACAGCATCCGATCGGTCATTCCGGCGCCGGTGTGACGCGCATTCCCCCGCCGGATGCCGTGCGCCCTCCGGTCCTGCGCGTAGACGACCGCCATCGCGATGAGTTCAAGTATCGCCCCGAACAGCCGCCCCAGGGTGATGGCAAGACAGGCAAGCTCCAGATTCCCCGCGGGAACGCCGGTCAGCAGGAAAGCCGTCGCGCCGATGGTGACGAGCTGCTGCGCGATCGCGACGAGGACGCTTTTCCAGACCCGGCCCACGGCGGTGAAGTATCCGTGGAATACGGAGTCCAGGCCGGTGAGCGGCATTTCCATGGCGAGCAGCAGGAGTGGACGCACGGTTCTCGCATCACCGAGCCAGAGAAATCCCAGCGGCTCCGCGAGCCACAGCAGCGCCATGCCCGCCGCGAGACCGAAGAACAGCCCGTACAGCAGACAGATGCCGAGGGCCTCCGCGGCCCCATCCGGCCGTCGAAGGCCGAGCTCCTCCGACACCAGCCGCGTGGTCGTAAAGCGGCTGCCCGAAACGGCCACCGTCGCCGCGAGCGTCCCTACGCTCATCACGAGCTGGAACAGGCCGATGCCCGCCTCGCCGATGCGGCCGACGAGCCAAACCTGCCACACCATGCCGACGAACCGCAGCAGGAGGCCGGATGCAGTGAGCAGGGCGGTGTTCAAGGCAAGCGTGCGGTCTTTCATTTCGATACCCTCCCGGTCCGGCTTGCACATCCCGCGGAAAGCGGGTATAATACCGACAGAGCCTATGCGGCTCAAGAACCGGATATGAGGACGAGTTATGAGCGGTTTGGCAGATAGGATTCGCACTGCCCGCTGTCCGCGGGCGGCGGGAGTGATCGTAGCGGCCGGCTCCGGCACGCGCTACGGGAAGGACAAGCTCCGCGAGCTGCTGGGCGGGACCCCGGTGCTTCTCCACAGCCTCCGTGCCTTTGAGCGGGCGTCGCTCGTGGACGAGATCGTGCTCGTCACGCATCCGTCCCGGCTGGAGGAGCTGAAGACCGTATGCGGAGGATGGGGCCTCTCGAAGCTCGCGCGGATCGTCCCGGGCGGGGAGACCCGGACGGACTCCTGCCTCGCGGGGGTCCTGGCGGCGTCGAACCGATGCGGGATCGTCGCCATTCACGACGGAGCGCGGCCCCTCGTCACCCCGGAGCTCATCGACGCCGTCGTGTGGGACGCCTACCGTCACGGCGCCGCGATCCCCGCGGTCCCGGTGCGCGACACCGTCAAGGTCGCCGCGGAGAATATCGTGAAAGAGACCCCGGACCGCTCTGCGCTGTACGCCGTGCAGACGCCCCAGTGCTTCCAGCGGGACATCATCCGCGCGGCGCTGCTGGCGGCCCGGCAGTCCGGCGCTGCCGTCACGGACGACGCCTCGGCGGTGGAACGGATCGGCGGCGCGGTCTGGCTCAGCGAAGGGAGCGAGGAGAACATCAAGATCACGACGCCGCTGGACCTGCAGCTGGCGGAGCTGATCCTGCGAAGGAGGAACGAGACATGCGAATCGGACACGGATACGACGCCCACCGACTGATCGAGGGTCGCCGCCTCATCCTGGGCGGGGTGGAGATCCCCTACGAAAAGGGCCTGGACGGGCATTCGGACGCGGACGTCCTGCTGCATGCCCTGTCCGACGCCATCCTCGGCGCGGCGGCCATGGGGGACATCGGCCATCTGTTCCCGGACAACGACCCGAACACCGAGGGGATCGACAGCCGCGTCATCCTGCGGGAATGCGTCCGCCGCGTCCGCGAGGCCGGGTATGTCGTCGGAAACTGCGACGTCACCATGATCGCCCAGCGCCCGAAGCTCGCGCCGTATCTGGACGCCATGCGGCGCTGCATCGCCGAGGACCTCGGCGTGGACGTCTCTGCCGTCAGCGTGAAGGCGACCACGGAGGAACACATGGGCTTCACCGGCGACGGCACGGGCATGCGCTGCCACGCCGTGGTGCTCCTCGTCTGATCGGAACTGAAACCGTCTCCTCCCACATAGAATGGAGCGAACCATCTATGTGGGAGGATTTTTATGTCATATCTGCTTATGTTCCGCAGCCTGACCTACGCCCAGCGCGGCGCCCGGACGCTGGAGCGCGCCGGGATCACGGGAACGGTGACCCGGCTGCCGCGGGCGGCGGGCGGGGGCGGCTGTACCTACGGCGTGATCGTGTCGCCGCGCAATCTGCGCCCGGCGCTGGAAGCTTTGCGGAAGGCCGGGACCCCGCCGCAAAAGATCTGGGAGCGGGACGGAGACGGCTCGCTCCGGGAGGTGGCGTTCGATGATCTACCTTGACAGCGCCGCCACGAGCTACCACAAGCCCGCCGCGGTCCGCCACGCGGTCCTGCGTGCGCTGACGACCATGACGAGTCCCGGACGGGGCGGCTACCCCAGCGCCATGGAGGCTGCGGACACGCTGTATGCCTGCCGGTGCGCCCTCGGCGATCTGTTCGGCGTGGAGGACCCGGCCAATGTCGTTTTCACCTCCAGCGCGACCCATGGACTCAATATCGCGCTGAAGACCCTGGTCGGTCCGGGGGATCGGGTGGTGATCTCCGGGTTCGAGCACAATGCCGTTACCCGCCCGCTGCGCGCCATCGGAGCGGAAACGGTCGTCGCCGCCTCGCCGCTGTTCGACCCGGACGCCGCGGTGGAGGCGTATCGGAGGGCGCTTCCCGGCGCGAAGGCGGCGGTGTGCTGCCATGTGTCGAACGTGTTCGGATATGTCCTGCCGGTGGAGCGAATCGCCGCACTTTGCCGGGAGGAGGGCGTGCCCCTGGTGATCGACGCCGCCCAGTCCGCGGGCGTGCTGCCGCTGGATATGCGGGAGCTCGGGGCGGCGTTTACCGCCATGCCGGGGCACAAGGGCCTGCTCGGTCCGCAGGGGACCGGCGTTCTGCTCTGCGCCTCCGACGCGGTCCTTCCGCTTCTGGAGGGCGGCACCGGCTCTCTCGGCGAGAGCGAGGAGATGCCGGAGTTTCTTCCGGATCGCCTGGAGGCGGGGACCCACAACGTCCCCGGGATCGCGGGGCTGCTCGCCGGCGTGTCCTGGCTTCAGCGGCAGGAGCCCGGCGCCGTTCGGACCCATGAGACGGCGCTGCGGCATCGGCTGGCGAACGCGCTGCGCGGACGGCGGGACCTCCGGCTGTTCGAAGCGGAGGAGGACGCCTGCCAGACCGGCGTTCTGTCCGTCGTGACGGACGGACTGGACGGGGAGGAGGCGGCGCGGCAGCTCGGCGAGGCGGGGATTGCCGTCCGGGCGGGGCTTCACTGCGCGCCCCTGGCCCACCGATCGGCGGGCACGTTCGACACCGGAACGCTCCGCCTGAGCGTATCGCCCTTTACGACGGAGCGGGAGATCGACGCAGCAGCGGCGCGGCTCATCGAGATCTTGGAGCGATCCGCTCGGAAGTAAATAAATATTAGTTGCTATATTTTGCAATTTGCGGTATAATAATTTGAATACGATTGTGTAATGGGGGCTTTGTATGAACCGGATCACGAGCAATCTGTCCGACGCCTTCAAGATTCTGCGCTCCATCGGCCTGTCCGATGTGCTGGACATCCTGATCGTGGCGGCGGTCATCTTTGCCCTCGTGCGCTTCATTCGCCGCACGAACGCCACGAAGGTGGCAAACGGCATCCTGCTTCTCGCCATCCTCACCTGGCTTGCCACGGCCATGAACCTGATGGTGACGAGCTTCATCCTGCGGCAGGTGTTCAGCATCGGGATCCTCGCTGTGGTGATCCTCTTCCAGCCGGAGATCCGCCGTGCCCTGGAAAAGGTCGGATCGAGCCAGTTGTTTTCCCTTCTTGGCAAGGAATGGGGCGGCCAGGCGATCGACCACGTCATCGCGGAGACGGTCTATGCCTGCGAGGACATGGCCCGCGCCCGCACCGGCGCGCTCATCGTCTTTGAGCGCGACAACCGCCTGAACGAGGCGCTCAGCTCCGGTACGCCGGTGGACGCCTTCGTCTCCACCGAGCTCCTCAAAAACATCTTTTACGACAAATCTCCGCTGCACGACGGCGCCGTCATCATCAAGGAGGGCCGTCTGGCCGCCGCGGGCTGCATGCTCCCCCTGTCCCAGAACCCCAACCTCAGCCGGGAGCTGGGCATGCGCCACCGCGCGGGCATCGGCATCAGCGAGCAGTCCGACGCCGTGGTCGTCATCGTCTCCGAGGAGACCGGAGGCATCAGCGTCGCGGTGGACGGCCTTCTCAAGCGCCATCTCACCCAGGACACCTTCGAGGCGATCCTGCGCCGGGAGCTCCTTCCGCTGGAGGAGACCGAGAAGGACAGCTTCTTTTACCGCCTGATTCACGGGAAAGGGAACAGCGATGCAAAAGAAAACCGAGACGAAAACGAATAGATCCATCTGGGACAATACCGTCCTCTGGGCGATCCTCTCCGTGCTTCTTTCGATCCTCATCTGGATCTATTACGGCAACAACTTCGGCACGGAGATGACCCGCACCTTCTACGGCGTGGAGGTCACCTATGTCGGCCGGGACGCCATGCGCGATTCCCAGAGCCTCATCATCTCGAACGAGGAGACGACCAGCGTGACGCTGAAGCTCTCCGGCAGCCGCCGGGACATCGCCCGCCTTACGAGCGAGGATCTCAAGGCGGTGGTGAACCTCTCCACGGTGACCTCGCCGGGGTATCGCGCCATGGCGTATACCATCTCCTATCCGAGCGCGGTGAACAGCTCCACCATCCGGGAGGAATCCAAGCAGCCGCAGACCGTGGGCCTGCAGATCAGCAAGCTCTCGTCCCGTCTGGTGGACGTGGTCGGTCATTTCGCGGGCACGGTCGCGGAGGGCTATGCGATCGACGCCGCGGGAATGACCTTTGATCCGGCGTACATCGCTCTCTCCGGCCCGGAGGAAGAGCTTGATCAGATCAAGGCGGCATCCGTCATCGTGGACCGGGACAATGTCTCGAGCTCCTTCTCCGCCGCGGCGAACTACAAGCTCGTGGATGAAAACGGCGAGGTCCTCTCCTTTGACGACGTGACCACCGACGTGGACAGCGTCAGCGTCACGGTCCCCGTGAACGTCACGAAGGAGGTCGCCCTCGACGTGAGCCTCATCTACGGCGGCGGCGCCTCGGAGACGAACGTCGCGAAGACCATCGAGCCCGCCTCCATCGTCATCGCGGGTGACGCCGCGACGATCAACGGCATCAACACCATTTATCTTGCGACCATCGACCTGTCGGATTACCTGACCTATCCGCGGACTGAGCTTCCGATCATCCTGCCGAACGAGACGGAGAACCTCTCCGGCGTCAGCACCGCGGCGGTGGAACTCACCTTCAGCGGCCTTGAAACGGCGTATTTCGTCGTGTCGAACCTTGATTACACCAATCTCGCGGAGGGGTATGAGGCCGACGTCATGGACCTCACGCTCGGCGTCACGGTCCGGGCTCCGGCGGACGTGCTCGCCTCCATCGAATCGAACAACATCCGCGCCGTGGCGGACCTGACCGACATCACGGCGACGTCAAGAGCGCCCGTGACCGTCTACGTGGACGGTTATCCCGAGGCCGGCGCCGTCGGCGATTACGTTCTCTATGTCCGGGTCGCGCCGACGACCGCGGCGGAGGACGCGGAGGCGGCGGGATGACACAGAACGGCGTCGTCACAAAGCTCCTGGACCGGGGCCGGGCGGAGGTCTCCGTTGAGCGCGGCACCGCCTGTGGCGGACACTGCGACGGCTGCGAGACCTGCATCTACGCCACGACCCTCCGCGTCGAGGCGGAAAACGCCGTGTTCGCCCAGCCGGGAGACCGGGTGGTACTGGAGAGCGGGACTAAAGCCGTCATGGGCGCGGCCTTCCTCGTGTATATGCTGCCCCTCGCGCTGTTTTTCCTGGGCTATGCCGTAGGTGCGCTGCTTGGCCTGCGCCAGGGCCTGTGCGTCCTGACGAGCCTCGCCGGCGTTCTTCTCGGGGCGGGCCTTGTCGTGCTCATCGGCCGCCGGAAGCGGGAGATCACCTTCCGCATTGTCGGCTTCCAGCGCTGATGTACGGCTATGTGCGTCCCGACCGCGGCGAGCTGAAGGTCCGGGATTACGAGACCTTCCGCGGCGTATACTGCGGCCTGTGCCACCGGCTGCGGGAGCGCTATGGCCCGCTGGCCCGGTTCGCGGTCAACTACGACTACACCTTTCTCGCGATGCTTCTGTCCGGGCCGGAACCGGCGGATACCTGCGCGCGGCGCTGCCCGTACCACCCCCTGCGGCGGGCGGTGAAATGCCCCGCGGCGTCGCCGGCCATGGATCTCGCCGCGGATCATACCGTGATCCTGGCCTACTGGAAGCTGCGGGACGGAGCGGCGGACAAGCCCTTCCTGCCGTCCTTCGTTTATCGTCTCCTGGCGGCGCTCCTTCGCGGCGCCTATGTCCGGGCTTCCGAACGCTGTCCCGGCTTTGCCTCGACGGCGGAGACGGAGCTTGCGGCGCTCTCCGCGCTGGAGCGGGATCGCTGCCCGACGGTGGACGAGCCGGCGGACCGCTTCGCCCGGATATTGCGGGCGGCGGCGGACGGGACGGAGGACCCGGACCGACGGCGAATCCTGCGGGAGCTCCTGTATCACCTCGGCCGCATCGTCTATATCCTTGACGCGGCGGACGATCTTTCGGACGATCTGCGGGACGGCAGCTACAATCCGCTGCGTTACCGCTTTTCCCTGCAGGACGGCAGGCTCTCCCCGGAGGACGAGGCGGAGCTCCGCCTGTCCCTGCAGCATTCCCACAACCGTCTCGCGGCAGCCTTCGGTCTGCTCCCGGAGACGCCGTATTCCCCCATCCTTAAAAACACGGTTTTCCTCGGCCTTCCCGGTGTCACGCAGGCGGTGTTCTCCGGCGAGTGGAAGGCATCCAAACGACAACGGAAGGAACGCAAAGATCATGAACGATCCCTATAGCGTCTTGGGCGTGGCCCCGTCCGCCAGCGACGACGAGGTCAAAAAGGCCTACCGCGAGCTGGCCCGCAAGTACCACCCCGACAACTACCACGACAATCCCCTCGCGGACCTTGCCTCCGAGAAGATGAAGGAGATCAACGAGGCCTACGACACCATCACGAAGACCCGGGAGGCCGGACCCTCCTATGGCGGCGGCACTGCCTACCAGAGCCAGGGCTATCAGCAGAACTACCGGCAGAGCTACACCGGCGGCGGGAGCGCGGCCTATGCCACGATCCGCAACCTCATTAACGCCAACCAGCTGGATCAGGCGATGACCATGCTGAACGGCATCCAGAACCACGACGCGGAGTGGAACTATCTCATGGGCAGCATCTGCTGGAGGCGGGGCTGGATGGACCAGGCGGGCCGTTATTTCCGAACGGCGGCCAGCATGGAGCCCGGCAACGTCGAGTATCGCAACGCCGTGCAGTACATGAACAGCGGCGGGCAGGCCTACCGTCCCGCGGGCTTTGCCGGGACCTCCATGACGAGCTCCGACGCCTGCTCCATCTGCAACTCGCTCATCTGCGCGGACTGCTGCTGCGAGATGATGGGCGGCGACCTCATCCCGTGCTGCTGAGATGAATGTCTCTGCCAAACGCATCGCCCGTCTCGCGGCGCTGACGGCCCTCGGCGTCGTGCTTCTGCTTCTCGTGAACGTGATCCCCTCGGGTCGTCTTGCGCTCATGCTCCTCGCGAGCTTTCCCGTGTGCGCCGCGCTGATGATGTTCGGTCCCGCCTGGGCGGCGGGCGTTTTCGCGGTGACGGCGGCGCTGGGCTTCCTTTTGTTCCCGGGCGTCACCGCCGTGGGCTACGCGGCGTTTTTCGGATACTATCCCATCCTCAAGAGCCTCATCGAGCGCTGCCGGAGCAAGGGGGTCGTCATTCTTCTGAAGGCGCTGCTCTATGTGGTCGTGTTTGCGCTGTACTGGCTGTTTGCCCGGGCGATCTTTGCCGGCGCCGAGGCTGCTCTGCCGGGCTGGGCGCTGTTTTTGGCCGGGGCGGCGGCCTTCGCCGTCTATGATTGGTGCTATTATCTGGCCATTCAATTCTATTTGACTAAAATAGCGAGGTATATCCCATGATCCTTAGTATGACCGGCTATGGCGGCGCGAAGGACGAGGTCCGCAGCATCGTCGTCTCCGCCGAGCTCAAAAGCGTCAACAACCGCCACCTCGACACCTCCGTCCGCCTCCCGAAGAGCTGTCTCTTCGCCGAGGAAGCCGTCCGCGCCGCCGTGAAGGAGCATATCTCCCGGGGCAAGGTGGACGTCTTTCTCTCCGTCGACACCTCCCGGGCCGACGAATTCACCATCGCGGTGAACGAGCCGCTGGCGGCGGCGTATGTGAAGGCCGCCCACGAGCTCTTCGACAAATTCGGCGTGACGGACGATCTCACCGCGACGGCGCTCCTGCGTATCCCGGAGGTCATCTCCACCGAGCGGGACGACGCCGACAAGGACGCCGTGCTGGAGGCCGTGACCACGGTCCTTGACGAGGCCCTGACCCAGTTCGACGCGATGCGCGCCCGGGAGGGTGCGAAGCTGGACGCGGACCTTCGCGAAAAGCTCGATGCCATCGAGTCGATGGTCGGTTTTGTGGAGACGCGTTCCCCCGAGACGGTGCGGGAATACCGTGAGAAGCTCACGGCCCGCATGACGGAGGTCCTGGGCGAGACCGGGATCGACGAGGCGCGGATCCTGCAGGAGGCCGCCGTCTACGCCGATCGAATCGCCGTGGACGAGGAGACGGTCCGCCTCCGCAGCCACATTGCCCAGTTCCGGCTGATGCTGGACGGCGGCTCGCCTGTTGGCCGGAAGCTCGACTTCCTCGTGCAGGAGATGAACCGGGAGATCAACACCACTGGCTCCAAATGCTCCGACGGCGAGATCGCGAACACCGTCATCGCCATGAAGGCGGAGCTCGAAAAGATCCGCGAGCAGATCCAGAACATCGAATAAGGAGGCGGCGCCTTGAAGCTCATCAGCATCGGCTTCGG
>CAJOIG010000029.1 GCA_905234575.1 uncultured Oscillospiraceae bacterium | reverse complement strand
GCATTTTCCTCCGAAATCGTGATCCTCCGCCGCGAACAGCGGCGTGTCCGGTTTCCTTCGTTTCGTCTCCGTTCTCTCCAAAGCAGAGCAGCGCCCCTGCCCCGATCACGCCGCGTCCTTCTTCCCTTCTTCCATGGTTTCGCCCTCGTTCCTATTATACCAGAAACGAGGGCGGCTTTGAAGTTTTTTTACGAGCTCCGGAACATCTGTCCGGGCGCTTAGTCGGGGGAAACGCCGAACAGCAGCTCGCGGAACAGCCGGGCCGTCTTCTCTTCGCCGATGGCCTTTTTCACCGGGTCCGTGGCCGGGCCGCCGTGGGCAAGCAGGCCCTCGCTGTACACCGACGCCCGGCGGGCCTTCTCCGCGGGGTCGCAGGCCGACGCGGAGCGCAGCGCCGCCCGGTAGGCGTCGAAGTAATCCCCCATCAGACCGTCAAACGCTGCGGACGTTTTCCGGGCTCCCTTTTTCGACACCGACGGCGGAACGATGAGGTCGTCGTACCAGTAGGATTTCGGCTCGCCGTCCGGAAGCTCGGCGTACTTTTCCATCGCCTGCCGAATCTCCGCGGTCCGGAAGGAATCGCCCAGCATGGTGTCGTACATCTCCATGACGAGAATGTCCCGGCCCATGGCGCGGATGCGGTCGCAGGACAGCAGCGGCGCGTCCAGGTCGAGAGGATTCACGATCAGCGAGTCCATCCGCATGAGCCCCAGCATGCCCGCCGCCGACATGACGGAGACATGCCCCAGCCCGGACGCCGTATAGGCCCGCACACGGAAGCGCATCCCGGCGGCCTTGAATTCACAGAGGTCGTCGGTCATAGGCTCACCGAGGGGATACTCGCCGCCCAGAGATTCCAAAAAGCGTTGGATCATCGAAAACACCTCTCTGTCTCGTTTGTTAAAATATAGCATACATGCGCCGGGGAATCAAGCCGGGCCCCTCCCGTCCCACGCCGCGGCCGGCAGGCGGAGACGCGGCTCTCCCGCCCGAAGCGGGCATTCGGGACGGGTTTTGCGGCAAGCTTGTTAATTGCTTGACATTTCAGACCGTTTGTATTATACTGCAATTAATTTGAACGTGTTCATAAAAAGAGGTCCGAAATGCCGAAGATCATCGAAAACCTCCGGCCCCGCCTGGTGGAGGAGGCCCGCCGCCAGACGCTGGCGGACGGCTATGCCGCCATGACGGTCCGCTCCGTGGCAAAGGCCTGCGGCGTAGGCGTAGGGACGCTGTACAACTACTTTCCCTCCAAGGACGCCCTGACCGCCGCCTTCATGCTGGAGGATTGGGAGCGCTGCATGGAGGAGATCCGGCGGACGGGCGAGGCGGAGACTTCTCCCGAGCCGGTGCTGCGCCGCATGTTCGACGAGCTCCGGGCGTATGCCGGGACCTATGCGTCGGTGATTCGGGACGCGGGCGCCGCGGGAGGCATGCCCGCCGCCTTTCCCCGGTATCACGCCATGCTGCGCGCTCAGCTGGCCGGGCCCCTCCTGCGGTTCTGCGACGGGGACTTCGCGGCGGAGTTCATCGCCGAGGCCATGCTGACCTGGACCATGGCGGGCAGATCGTTTGAAGAAATACGCAGCTTGATCCAAAAGCTGTTTGAAAAGGAGAATTGAACCATGTCGAGCTTTGAAAACCTGCGGATCGTAGACAACTTCTACCAGACCTCCCTGTACTTCCCCATGCCGACCGTCGTCGTCAGCACGCTGTGCGAGGACGGGTCCACCACCCTGGGGCCGTACTCCCTGTGCTCGCCCTACTATGTGGCCGGCAAGGACTACTACGCCATGCTGCTGTGCTGCCGCAACTCCTCGAATACCGCCCAGAACATCCTGGCCAGGGGCAAATGCGCCATCAACTTCGTGGACGACAAGCCCGCCACCTTCAAGGAGTGCGT
Organism: uncultured Oscillospiraceae bacterium; assembly: GCA_905234575.1. Classification (GTDB taxonomy): domain Bacteria; phylum Bacillota; class Clostridia; order Oscillospirales; family Oscillospiraceae; genus CAJOIG01. Next base: position 9,920 of record CAJOIG010000029.1, on the reverse strand, counting down.
GAAGCTGAGCTGGCCCGGTGACAAGCCCGAGGACAAGATGCCGAAGTGCAATTTCCGCCGGGAAAAGAGCCAGATCGAGGAGCAGACCGGCGAGAAGCGCCCGGAGGTGCTTACCGACGCCATCCAGGTCCTCGAGTGCACCTGGATGCGGGAGCTGGACGGCGCCCAGGACGACGCCCCCGGCGTGCTGGACGGGTATAAGCCGCCCTACCACATGTTCAACGGCATCACCTCGGAGTTCGGTGCGCACTTCATCCTGCGGGTGGACCGCATTCTCATGAAGAAGCAGTATTCCGACGCGATCATCAACGGCGTCCAGGCCCGGGACTTCCCGCCCCTGCCGGTGGACTACGGCTATCGGGACAGCAAGAACTTCTGGTTCCACCGGCATAAGCGCATGCGGGCGGAGCTGCTGCCCATCCGCAAGGCGTCCCTCGAATCCGTTCGCTACGCCGCGGACCGGGCGGACGACAAGGTAAAGTTCACCGACGACGCCCTGGAGACCATCCTGAACGTGCCCCGGGTGTTCCTGCCCGTGGTGCTCAAGGGCTGCGTGGACTGGGCGAAGGAGAACGGCGTCGAGCTCGTCACCGCGGAGCACATGAAGATCATCCAGGACAAGCGCGCCAAGGAGAAGGCGAAAAAGTGAGGGCCGGGGAATGTATGACGTAAGCGTTCCCATGGGACTGGCGGATTTCGTGCCGGTGTTTCTGTTCGGATGGACCGCCGTTCTGCTGCAGCGGGATCTTTACGGAAAAATGCCGAAGTACGCCTTCGCCTGTCTGGCCGCCGGCACCATCAACGTGTTCGTCGCCGGCTTTCTGAAGGCGGCCTGGAAGCTCCTGTATGCCGCGGGCCTGTGCGATTTCCAGATCCTGAACAGCATGTTCCTGCCGACCCAGTCCCTGGGTCTTCTGCTGGCGGGCCTCAGCATGATCCTGATGCTGACCGCCCGCCGAAAAGAGGTCCTGGCTTTGGCAGCGCCGCCGGTGTTTGCCGGGACCTTCGTTTTCATCGCCATGATGGTGCTGGGTCTGGGCGCCATGTGCGCGGGTCTGAGCGTGACGGCGGCCCGGATGAAAAAGCGCGCCGTGATCATCCTGTTCATCCTGTCGTTTTTCTGCTACATGGGCATGGGCTATCTGGCAAGCCGGGATGCCACCAGCGCCGCCGTCAACTGGAGCGAGCAGGGCGTCAACTGCCTCGGCCAGGCCCTGATGCTCTGGGGCGTCCTGGTCCTGCATAAAGCGGGTCTCCGGGAATATGATCTTTAAAGAGATGGAGGATCCATGATGTTTCCTGTTTATTTCTGGCTGCTGTTCGCGGCAGCCCTTCTCATCAGCGCCATCGGCTTCAAAAAGTACGTATGGTTCATTTCCCTGGGCTACGGGTTCTCCATCGCCGGCGAGGGCCTTCTGATGCTGATCCTGTACGGCAAGTCCCTGACCCTCGGCACGGCCATCGGCTGCGTGATCTTCATGCTGTACGGCTGCCGCCTGGGCGGGTATCTGGCCTACCGGGAGCTCAAGAGCGCGTCCTACAACAAAAACATGACAGGTGAGATCAAGCAGGACGTCCCGATGGGGGTGAAGATCGCCATCTGGGTCACCTGCGCCCTGCTGTATGTGCTGGAGGTCCTGCCCCTGTTTTACCGTCTGAACAACGGCAGCGGCTCCAACGCCTGGGTCTATATCGGTCTCGCGGTCATGCTGGCAGGCATCGCGCTCGAATCCGCCGCGGATCTGCAGAAGAACCGTGCGAAAAAGAGCAACCCCCGGCGGTTCGTGGATACCGGACTGTACCGCCTCGTCCGCTGCCCCAACTATCTCGGAGAGATGCTGTTCTGGACGGGCGTGGTCCTCTCCGGCATCGGCGCGGTCCGCGGCTGGCAGTGGCTCCCGGCGCTGATCGGCTACGCGGGGATCATCTTCGTGATGTTCAGCGGCGCGAGAAGACTGGAGATCCGGCAGAACAAGAACTACGGCAGCGATCCGGAATATCAGACGTATGTGAAGACCGTTCCGATCCTGGTGCCGTTTATCCCTCTGTACAGCGTGGAAAAATACAAGTGGCTGGTGGCCTGATCCCACCGACCGCAGAAGAAATCCACAAGGGCCCCTGCTTCCGGCCCCGCTCTCAGCGGAACCGACCCGGTAATAATCGAACGATCACAAAAATCCCCGGATGCAGGAATTCGAACTGCATCCGGGGTTTTTCATGCCGGGAACGCTCCATCGCACCCAGGGACCGATGCCGCGATCTTCCTGTTCAGGCCAGAGACCGCCTTGTTCAATAGACGGTCCGGATCTCTCCGCGGATGTTGTATTGCTCCCGAAAGATCTCCAGGTCCTTCTCGCTGCGGATCAGCATCACCTCATGGATATGCCCGTCCGCCCCTTGGAAGCCGGCTACCTTTTCCCCGGTACAGATGCTGGACCGGATAACCGGCGTAAAGAGCGCAGGGTCGAACGCTTCCACAGGGTCCTTCCGCTTCTTGAAGACAGGCATTTTCAAGCTCCCTCCTTAGGGACGCTGCCTTGCCGGGCGTCTGTTATTTCCCCACCTTTTCGCCGTTGAGCAGGACGACGTTGAACGGCTCGGCTTCCACGGTCTCCCATACGCCTTCCGTGATGTACGGCTCGGCGCGCAGGTACTCCTCCAGCTGCTCCCGGCCGGCGAAGTCGATGATCATGACCGATCCCTTCATTTTTCCATCGGCGTCCAGCAAACCGCCGCCGCAGAGGACCTTTCCGTTGATCCTGCCCAGGTTCTCCAGATGGCGGGGCCGGACCTCCATCCGCTTTTCCAGCTTGTTCGGGCCGTCATGGCCGGTGATGATGAATTGCATAAGTCCCTCCTGTTTATTCGGTATTCGTTTCTTTTTGTTCCGTCATCGCGTACGCGATCCGTTCCTGTTCGTCAATCGCAAAACTCCGGGCCGTGGTTCAACATGTCATTGATCCAACCGCTGACGCCGCTTTTGCCTGCTTCAGGCTGAGGGATATGCGTTTTTTGGCGGCGTCCACCGAGAGGACGACGGTATCCACCACGTCCCCGACCTGGACGACCTCGGACGGATGGCGGATGAACCGGTCACACACCTCCGAGATGTGCACAAGTCCGTCCTGGTGCACGCCGACGTCCACGAAGACGCCGAAATCCACCACGTTCCGCACCGTGCCCCGCAGGACCATGCCCGGCAGGAGATCCTCCATGCTCAGGATGTCCGTTCGCAGCATGGTCGGCGGAAGCTCGCCGCGGACGTCCCGCCCGGGCTTCATGAGTTCCTCGGCGATGTCGATCACCGTCGGCTCGCCGATGCCGAGACGCTCCGCCGCCTGCTTTATGCCCATGACCTGCAGCCGGTCCTTCAGCTCCCGGACGCCGCCGCCCGCCGCGTCCTTCAGGGTATAGCCGCACAGGGACAGGAGCTTTTCCGCCGCCGCGTAGGATTCCGGATGCACGCCGGTGTTGTCGAGCACCGTCCTGCTTCCCGGCACGCGCAGAAAGCCCGCGCACTGCTCGAACGCCTTCGGGCCGATCCGCGGCACCTTTTTGAGCTGGGCCCGGGAGGTGAACACCCCGTTTTCCTCCCGCCAGGCCACGATGTTTTTCGCGGAGGCGGCGCTCAGCCCCGCGATATGGGTCAAAAGCGACACGGACGCCGTGTTCAGATTGGCGCCGACGGCGTTCACGCAGTCCTCCACGACGCCGCCCAGGGCCTCGTCCAACCGCGCCTGGGGCATGTCGTGCTGATACTGACCGACGCCGATGCTCTTCGGGTCGATCTTCACGAGCTCCGCGAGCGGGTCCTGGAGCCGCCGGGCGATGGACACCGCGGAGCGCAGGGACACGTCGTATTCCGGGAACTCCTCCGCCCCCAGCTTCGAGGCCGAATAGACCGACGCCCCGGCCTCGTTCACCATCATGTACGCAACGCCCGGAAGCTCCCGCAGGAGCTCGGCAATGAAGATCTCCGACTCCTTGGAGGCGGTGCCGTTGCCGATGGCGACGGCGGTGATCCCGTGCTTCTTCACCAGGCGGGTGATGACGGCGCGGGCCTCTTCTTTTTTGTTGTGGGGCGGCGTGGGATAGACGACGCCGGTCTCCAGCACCTTGCCGGTGCCGTCCACCACGGCGAGCTTGCAGCCGGTGCGATAGGCCGGGTCAAAGCCGAGGGTGACCCGGTCCCTGAGCGGCGGCTGCATGAGAAGCGGCCGCAGGTTCAGCGAGAAATTTCGGATGGCCTGCTCGTTCGCCGCGTCGGTGAGAGACGCCCGCAGCTCCCGCTCCAGGGACGGCTGGATGAGCCGTTTCAGCGCGTCCTCGGCGGCTCCCGCGACAAAGGACATGGCGTAGCTTCCCGGCTTCACGGTCATGCGGCGGACGGTCTGGGAGGCCTGCCCTTCGTCCACGTCCACGGACACCTTCAGAAAGCCCTCCCGCTCCCCGCGATTCACGGCCAGCACGCGGTGGCTCTGGACGCGGGAAAGAGGCTCCGCATAGTCGTAGTACAGCCGATAGACCGAATCCTCCTCCCTCGCCGCGCGGGACACGAGGCGTCCGGTCCTCTCGTACAGGGCGCGGAGCTTCGCGCGGATCGCCGCGTCGTCGCTGATCTGCTCCGCAAGGATGTCCGAGGCTCCGGCCAGGGCGTCCTCCGGGGTCTCCACGCCTTTTTCCGCATCCACGAAACCGGCGGCAAGCGCCCGGAGATCCCCGGTCCGCTCCTGCCGGAACAGGAGCTCCGCAAGCGGCTCCAGGCCCTTTTCCCGGGCGACGGACGCCCGGGTCCGTCGCTTCTGCTTATACGGGCGGTAAAGATCCTCCAGCGCTGCCAGGGTCGCCGCCCGGTCGATGGAAGCCGAGAGCTCCTCCGTCAGCTTCCCCTGCTCCTCGATGGCTCCGCGAATCTCGTCCCGCCGCTTGTCGAGATTTCGCAGGTATTGCAGCCGCTCGGCGATCTCGCGGATGCGCTGGTCGTCCATGGAGCCGTGCATCTCCTTGCGATACCGCGCAATGAAGGGGACGGTGTTCCCGTCGTCCAGAAGACGGAGGATGTTTTCGATGTAAGCGCTCTTCTCCCGGAACTCCTCCGAGAGCAGCGCCGCGAGGGTATGGATGTCCTGCATGGTTCAGTCCTCTCGTTTTATCTGCCTGGAACGACCTTCTCCTGCGTGCTCCGCAGGTCCGGGCGCGTTTCCGCCGGGTCTTTTCGCCATGGTTGATTCATGAATAAAACTATGATAATACCGGAAACAATAATTATCAAGGGAGATCGGAGCTCCTTTTTCGCGTACCGAAAGGGCCGGAGCGGTTCACAGACCGGCTCCGGCCCTATTCATGGCCCATCCTCGTGTCATTCAAAGGTCCTCGCAACGTCCTTCAGCAGCTCCCGGATCGGCAGATGCTGCGGGCAGACTTTCTCGCATTTTCCGCAGCGGATGCAGTCGGAGGCCTTTCCGTGACCGCCGCCGATGAGGACGCTCTCGTAGTAATACCCCGTGTTCCAGTTGTGGAAGGCCTCGTGCGCATTGAGGGAGGCGAACATATCCGGGATGCGGATCCCCTTGGGGCATTCGTTCTCCTCGACGCAGTAGCGGCAGGAGGTGCAGGGGATCAGGTTCAGGCTCTTGAAAATATCGCAGACCCGTCGCACCGCGTCCATCTCCGCTTCGTTCAGCGGCGCAGAATCCCGCATGGCGCCGATATTGTCCTCCATCTGCGCCATATCGCTCATTCCGGAGAGCACCATCGCCATGTTCGGAAAGCTCGCCGCAAACCGAATGGCGTAGCTGGCGTTGCTGCCGCCGTTCAGTTCCCGCAGGATCCTGTCCGCGTCCGCGGGCAGGTTCACGAGACTTCCGCCCTTCACCGGCTCCATGACGATGACGGGCTTTCCGTGCTTCTCGCAGACCTCATATACCTTGCGGCTCTCCACGGAGGCGTCCTCGTAGTCCACGTAATTGAACTGGATCTGCACGATCTCGATCTCGGGATGCTCCGTCAGGATCCTGTCCAGCACGTCGGCCTTGTCGTGGAACGAAATGCCCAGGTGACGGATCTTCCCTTCCCGCTTCAGCTCGCCGGCGGTTTCATACGCCTTGCAGCGCTGGAACTTTGGATAGTTGTTCTTGTCCTGCGCGTGCATCAGGTAGAAATCGAAGTAGTCCACGCCGCACCAGGCAAGCTGGTGCTCGAAGAAGGGACGGATTTCCTCCTGCCGTTTGAAATACGGATCCGTGAGCTTGTTTGCCAGAAGAAATCGGCTCCGGTCATACCGCTTCGCTACGCAGTCGCGGATGGCCGTCTCGGACTGGCCGCCGATATAGCCGTGGGCCGTATCAAAGTAATTGAAGCCCGCTTCGAGGAAGACGTCCGCCATCCGGCAGAACTCGTCATAGTCCACCCGGCCGCCCTGCATCGGCAGGCGCATGCATCCAAATCCAAAATTCCCGTGGATCTCCGGGAAAAACACGCTGTCTTTCATGTCCTCTCCCCTGTTCAGAGCAGTCCGTTGGCGGACAGCCACCGTTTTACGCCGGCCGCGGAATTGACCGCCTGGCTTCCGGTGACGGAGAGTCCCGCCTTAACGTTCGCGCCGGGGCAGGTCTTTTTGATGTCCCGCTCGCTGCCGCCCATGCCGCTGCCCTCGTTCGTGCAGAGGGGCAGGATCGTCTTGCCGGAGAAATCGAACGCCTCCAGGAAGGTGAACACCGCCATGGGCATGGTGCCCCAGTAGTTCGGGTAGGCCAGCACGACGGTGTCATACGCGTCGATGGACTCCGGCAGGGAGACGAGCTCCGGCCGCGCCTTGGCCCGCAGGTCACGCTTGGCCTCCTCGATGCAGGTCATGTACACCGGGGAGTAGGGGGCCATCATCTCGATCTTGAAGCTGTCCGCCGGGATCAGCTCTTTTATGGTATTGCAGACGATCTCCGTGTTGCCCACCTTTACATAGCGCATCGCGCCGCCGAAATAGTTCTCATCCGCTCTCGAAAAAAAAGCGATCAACGTCTTGGCCATGGTCGTTTCCCCCAAATCTGTTTTTGATGTCTTCATTATACTGGGTATATATTGCAAAGTCCAATCGAAATGTTGTATAATTGATTTAATTCTTAAATAGCGAGGCCCCCATGACCACGAAACAGATCGACTACTGCATCGAGCTTGCCCATACGCTGAACTTCAGCCGGGCGGCGGACAATATGTTCGTCAGCCAGCCGACCTTCTCCTATCAGATCAAGCTGCTGGAGGAGGAGATCGGTTTTGCCATTTTTGAGCGGAGCGGCAAGGGCGCGGCACTGACGCCGGCCGGAGCCCAGTTCGTGGCCTTTCTGGCGGGCATGCGGGAGGATCTGAAACGCGCCATCGAACAGGGACAGAACTTCAGCGCAAAGTATCGGGACAGCATCTCCGTCTGCCTGCTGGTCCGGCAGGCCGTTTTCTTTCTGCCGGAAGCCATGCGGCTTTTCTCAGAACGGGAGCCGGGCGTCCAGATCGCTCCGGTGTTCCAGTACGAGAACAGCATGGAGGCATTTCTCCGGAAGGAGGCGGATATCGTCTTTGCTCTGAAGGAACAGACGCGGCAGATCCCCGGCATCCGCGTCCACGACCTGTTTGAGAGCCGGATCTATCTTATTACAAACCGAGACGACCCCCTGGCGGAGAAAAACCGCATCACGGAAAACGACCTGTACGGTCGCACGCTGATGGTGGGCGGCGGATCGCCCGCGGCTCTGAAGGCGGTACAGCACCGATTGATCGGCTCTGGGAAGGTCCGCTATTTCAACAGCCCGGATCACGACACGACGCTCACGAATATAGCGGCCGGAAGAGGCGTCTGTCTGGCTCCCGGGTTTCTGAACGATCACAGCTGCCAGTTCGCGTGGATACCCTATGACTGTGAGGAATCCTTTTCCTGCGTTCTCTGCTCGCACAAAACGGACGACCGGCCGAGCGTATCCGCCTTTATCGAGATTCTGAAAACGCTGTATCGGGACGCCGTGGCCTTCCCGCTGTGAACGCTCCCATGCATCAGAACGGCAACGCCGGGGACTCTATCTTTCTCCGTGTTTCGGCAAAGTCATAGTCCAGCGATTCGCAGAGGCGCCTCGCCTCCGGATCGGAAAACAGTTCCGGGAACCGCTCGGATCATAGGAGCCGCGCAAAAAGCGGGATGATCCGCGTTTCCTGCACGGTGATTTTTCCGATATGGTTTTTCATCGGCGGAACAGCCCTTTCTTTTCATAAGGTTCAGAGGAAACGGACAGGCAGGTATACCCCGTCCCGGCAATGGCCTCCTTCAGGCGAATCTCATCGATCGCCCCATCCGTCAGAAAACTGGCCTCTCCCTTCGCATGGGAGGCGGATACCTTCTTCGCCCCGGGGACCGTCTTTCGGATCACGTCGTTGATATGCGCCTCGCACATGCCGCACATCATCCCGTCGATCATCAGCGTTGTTTTGATCATAGCTTTATCCTCTTTTTCTTGTATCAATTCCTTCAAGTCCTTTCTGTAATATACCGCACTTTCACGCAAAAATAAAGTGCGTAAGTCGTCTTTCTCGTCACTTACTTTATTTACACTCTCGAAATCCAAAAGCCCAGTGGGTAACTTTCCTACGACCAGGAAAGCGACCTGCTGAGCTTTCATTTATGTCCTGTTTTCATTGCCCCAATCACACAGCTTGTCAAGCACCTTCACAAGGGAGCGTCCCCGCTCTGATAAGGAATACTCTACCCTCGGGGGAATCTGGTCGATCACCTTACGAATGATGAGATCATCCGCTTCAAGCTCCTTCAGGTTTTGGCTCAGTGTTTTGTCCGCCACCTTTTTCAGGTATCTCTGCATCTCATTGAACCGCACAGGTTCATACTCCATCAGGCAGTATAGAATGATGGGTTTGTATTTCCCAGAAATGAGAGACAGCGTGTAGCTATATCCCGTTTCATAGAAATCCGCCTCACGGATTGTTTTCTTATCCATACTTACCTCCATGTAAGCACCTTACATCAGTGTAGGTACTTGATATTTCGATGGTTCTATGATACCATTATTCATGTGAAAACGCAATAGCAAATGAATCAGGAGGAACCAGACTATGAAGCAGCAGATCAAGACCACAGAAGCCATTTTCCCGATGCCCGTCCTTCTCATTTCCACCTTCAACGAGGACGGAAGCGTGGATGTTATGAACGCTGCCTGGGGAACCATGCTCGACCGTGATATGGTCGCGCTGAACCTGACAGAGACGCATCAAACCGTACAGAATATCAAGGCTCGGAAGGGCTTTGTCATCCACCTCGCCGATGCGAAGCATGTCGTGGAGGCAGATTGGTTCGGTATGGTCAGCGGCAGAAAAGAACCGAAGAAATTTGAAAAAACCGGCATGACCTTTGTAAAGTCAGAACTGGTGGATGCTCCGATCATCCATGAGCTGCCGGTTGCCATTGAATGTGAGTTTGTTGAGTATCAGAGTGACGAAACCGGGCTGGGCGTGATCGGAAAGGTTGTGAGAACCTCGGTCGAGGAGGCCAACATGAAGGATGGCAAGATCGACATCGACTCCCTTGAGGCGATTTCCTTCGACCCCTATACCCATGGTTACTACAAGGTCGGCGGCAGAGTCGGCGAAGCGTTCAAAGACGGACTGAAGCTGAAATAATGTGAATGACAGGAGCCCAGTCGCTTTCTTGCTCACGGCGAGCAGGTTAGCGGCTGGGCTTTCTATTCACGAATGCACCTATTTGCACCCCTGATACCAATCCTCGACTAAAACCTGACATTCGCAGCGGCTAAAACACCGCCATACTTCGTTGTCGTCCTTGACGGGCGTCAGCCCGCCTGCGTCCTCCGCCTCGTCTGGCGGCGTTTTCCCTCGCTGCTCGGTGTCAGTTTTCAATCAAGGATTGGTAT
>CAJOIG010000028.1 GCA_905234575.1 uncultured Oscillospiraceae bacterium | reverse complement strand
CGGGCTGTGGGGACGCAGTAGGAGATGCGGACATGGCCGGGAGCGCCGAAGCCGGACCCCGGTACCACCAGCAGGTCGTGGGCCTTCGCCCGCTCGGAGAAAGCCATGTCGTCCGGCTCCAGGGTGCGGGGGAACAGGTAAAACGTCCCGCCCGGCTCCACGCAGGGAAAGCCCATGGAGCGCAGGCCGTCCAGCAGCAGGCGGCGGTTTTTCGCGTACACGGAGATATCCGCCGTGTCCTCCGCGCAGTCCGCGGCCACGCGCTGCATCAGGCTCGGGGCGTTCACATACCCCAGGGCCCGGCCCGCGCCCGCCACGGCGGCGAACACGTCGTCGTGATCCGTCACCCGCTTCGGCACGGCGACGTAGCCGATGCGCTCGCCGGGGATGGACAGGGATTTCGACCAGGAGTAGCACACGAGGGTGTCGTCATAGTACTTGGGGATGTACGGCACGACGGTCCCGTCGTACACGATCTCCCGGTAGGGCTCGTCTGCGATGAGGTAGATCGGATGCCCGAAGGCCGCGCTCTTCTCCCGCAGCAGGGCCGAAAGCCGCTTTATCGTCTCCTCGGAGTAGACGACGCCGGAGGGGTTGTTCGGGGAGTTCACGAGCACCGCCTTCACCCGGGGCGTCAGACGCTCCGCAAGGGCTTCGAAGTCGATCTGGAAATCCTCGATCCGGGGCGGCACCAGGGTCATGCTCGCGCCGGCTTTCTCGATAAACACCTTGTATTCCGGGAAATACGGCGCGAAGACGATGACCTCGTCCCCGGGCACGCACAGCCCGTTCAGGCAGCAGCACAGAGCCGCCGCCGCGCCGACGGTGCAGTACAGGTCGCTTCCGTCGTAATCCATGTCGAAGCGCCGGTTCAGGGATTCGGCGAGGACGGTCTTCACCTTCGGGTCGCCCGCGGCGCTGGTGTAGCCGTGCAGGAGCACGGGGTCCGCCTCCGTCAGCCAGCGGACGGCGCTGGCGTTCACGGAGGGCGGCGCCGGCACGCTGGGGTTGCCGATGGAAAAGTCGAAGACGTTCTCCTCCCCCACCACGGCGGCGCGGGCGCGGCCGTACTCGAACAGCTCCCGGATGACGGAGCGGGCCGTCCCCAGGGCGATCATTTTCTCGTTCAGCATTGGGATACCTCCTTATTTCAGTCAAGCTCCAGGACAAGCCCGGTGTGCATCTGGGAGAGGGCTCCGCCCAGCTCCTCCTTCAAAATGGTATAGGCCTCGTCGCCCGTGCAGTGCCCGGTGACGACGATAGAGACGCCGGACGTCCGCAGCGCCCTTCCGAGGGCGCGGACCTCCTCCGGGGCGGTCTGGTACAGGTGGAAGCCCCCCACGAGGGCCGCGATCGTCCTGCCGGGGAATGCCTCGAGCACCTCCCGCAGGATCACGGGAACGCCCGCGTGGGAGCAGCTCGAGAATACGGCAAGGCCGCCGTCCGTCTCCAGGACCAGGGTCTGCTCATGGGAAAAATCGTCCGGGCGTTTCCGGGAGAGGCGGTCCTCCACGAACATCCCGGCCCGCTCGCCGACGGCGGCAAGGCCCGGCGTCGTATGGCCCACGAGCCACGCGCCGGGCAGGATCTCCCGGACGCCGTCCGCGAAGACGATCCGGTCGGCATAGGCCGCGAGGGTGCCCCGCCGGATGCCGATGTAGTCCAGGCTGTCCCCGTGATAGCCGAAGCAGTTCTCCGCCGCGCCCCGGCGCAGATAGAACGGCGCGTGGCCGTTCGCGGCGAAAAAGGCCGCGAGGCCGTCCGCGTGATCATAGTGCGCGTGACTGAGGACGCCGACCTCCACCGCGCCCAGGTCGAGGCCGAGAGCCGCGGCGTTCTTCGCGAACAGGTCCGACGCCCCGGTGTCCAGAAGGAGCGCATGCCCCCGGTGCTCGATATAGATCGCGAGGCCCCACTCGGCCCCCAGGCCGCAGCCCTCGATGTTGTCGGTCAAAATCGTTGCTCTCATGACTTCTCCCCCCGCAGGACGACGAGACGGTCGCGCAGGACGGCGGCGTACTCGAACTCCAGCATCTGCGCCGCGCGCTTCATCTCCTTTTCGAGCTTCTCGATCTCGGCCCGGCGCTCGCGTTCGGTCATCTTCACGCCGGAGGCGGTGAGGGCCTCGGCCTCGGAGGCGCTGGCGGAGATCTCGATGAGGTCGTGCACGCTCTTCACGATGGTCTGGGGCACAATGCCGTGGGCGGCGTTGTACGCCTCCTGCTTGGCGCGGCGGCGCTCCGTCTCGGTGATGGCGGCGCGCATGGAGGGCGTGACGGTGTCCGCGTACATGAGGACCGTGCCCTCGGCGTTCCGGGCGGCGCGGCCGATGGTCTGGATGAGGCTCGTCTCCGAGCGGAGGAAGCCCTCCTTGTCCGCGTCCAGGATGGCCACAAGGGACACCTCCGGCAGGTCCAGGCCCTCCCGGAGGAGGTTGATGCCCACCAGGACGTCGAACTGCCCGAGGCGCATGTCCCGGATGATCTCCATGCGCTCGATCGAGCCGATGTTGTGGTGCAGATACCGGCAGCGGATGCCGACGTCGGACAAAAACGCCGTCAGATCCTCCGCCATCTTGACGGTGAGGGTCGTGACGAGGGTGCGCTGGTTCTTTTCGATGCGGGCGTTGATCTCCCCGATGAGGTCGTCGATCTGCCCCTCCACGGGCCGGACCTCGATCTTCGGGTCCAGAAGTCCCGTGGGCCGGATGACCTGCTCCGCGATCTGCCCGGCGCGCTCCCGCTCGTACTCCCCCGGCGTCGCGGAGACGTACACGGCCTGTCGAATGCGGTCGTTGAACTCGTCGAATTTCAGCGGGCGGTTGTCGAAGGCCGAGGGCAGGCGGAAGCCGTACTCGACGAGCGTCTCCTTGCGGCTGCGGTCCCCCCGGTACATGGCCCGGACCTGGGGCAGGGTGACGTGGCTCTCGTCCACGAAGAGGAGGAAATCCTCCGGGAAGTAGTCGATGAGCGTCATGGGCGCGGAGCCCGGCGCGCGTCCCGAGATGATGCGGGAGTAGTTCTCGATGCCGGAGCAGTAGCCCAGCTCCTGCATCATCTCGATGTCGTACTGCGTGCGCTGGCGGATGCGCTGGGCCTCCAGGAGCTTGCCGTTCTGTTCAAACCAGGCGACGCGCTCCTCCATCTCCTTCTGGATCTCCCCGATGGCGCGGGTCATCTTTTCCTTCGTGGTGACGTAGTGGCTCGCGGGATAGATGGCGACGTGGTTCAGATACCGGTTCGGCACGCCGGTGACGACGTTGATCTCGGAGATGCGGTCCACCTCGTCCCCGAAGAACTCGACGCGGAAGGCGTACCCGCTCGCGTAGGCGGGATAGATCTCCACCGTATCGCCCCGGACCCGGAACATGTTGCGCTCGAAGGCGATGTCGTTTCGCTCGTAGCGGATCTCCACGAGCTTGCGGAGAAGCTCGTCCATGGGCTTTTCCATGCCCGGCCGCAGGGAGATCACCATGTTCGCGTAGTCGATGGGGTCGCCGAGGCCGTAGATGCAGCTCACGGAGGAGACGATGATCACGTCCCGCCGCTCGAACAGGGAGCTCGTGGCGCTGTGGCGCAGGCGGTCGATCTCATCGTTGATGGAGGAGTCCTTCTCGATGAAGGTGTCTGTGTGGGGGATGTACGCCTCCGGCTGGTAGTAATCGTAATAGGAGACGAAATACTCCACGGCGTTCTCCGGGAAGAACTCCCGGAACTCCGAGCAGAGCTGGGCCGCGAGGGTCTTGTTGTGGGCGAGGACCAGGGTCGGCCGCTGGAGCCGCTCAATGACCTTCGCCATGGTATAGGTCTTGCCGGAGCCCGTGACGCCGAGGAGGACCTGCTCCTCGATGCCGTTTTCGAGGCCGGACGCCAGGGCGTCGATGGCCTCCGGCTGGTCGCCCGAGGGCTCATAGGGCGATACGACGCGGAATTCTCCCATGCCGTCAGTCCGCCAGCGCCCGGCGGAAGACCTCCTCCACATGGCGGCGGCACTCGGCCTCCGTCTCGAAGAGGTGGGATTCGTAGAGCTTCTCGTCCCCGAGGAACATGCTGGGGTTCGCGTAGTAGTCGTACCGCTCCGCGATCTCGGGGTGCTCGTACTCGTCGATCTTCTCGAACTCCACCGCCGCCCAGTCGGGATGCTCCGCGATGAGCTCCGCGATGACCCGGTCCGCCTGCCGGCAGTAGGGGCAGGTGTCCAGGTGGAAATAGGTCACTTTCTTCATCGTCCGCTTCCTTTCCCTCAGAAGGGCAGCACGCCGAGGCTGGACAGAAGCATCAGCGCCGCGAGGATAAGCCCCACGGTGAAGAGGAACTTCAACAGCTTCAGCGAGGTCTTCACCAGGCCGATCACCAGCGCGACGGCCACCGCGATCCATAAAAACTCCATAAGAAACGATCTCCTTTCGATCGGGTTTACATAATTCAAGTATCCTCCCGCGCGGGCCGGTTCAGCAGCGCGAGGGCGGCCAGGGACACGACGGCGCACAGCAGGAGCTGGGCGTAGTGGCCGATGCCTCGGCTGAGGATCATGCCGGGCACGAGGAGTGCGCCGAAGAGAGCGCCGTAGACCCGGGCGAACAGGGCCTCGGTGATCCCCATGCCTCCGGGCAGGGGCAGCATATCCGCCGCCAGGGCGATGACCGCCTGGAGCGCGGCGATGGCGAGCCAGTCGCTGCCGACGAGCCCCATGGCCCGGTAGACGCAGTAGGTCACGGAAAACAGCGCCGCCCGCCGCAGCAGCATGATCCCGGCGGCGCCGAGCATCACGCCGGGCGCCCGGCGCAGGTGGGCCGCGGCGTCCCGATAGAGATCCATGGAGAGCTCCAGCTCCGTCTGGATCGCCTCGCGGTTTTTGAGAAGGCGCAGCTCCTCCAGCACCGTCAGGAGCCACACGGCGATCCCCCGGGCAAGGGAGGACCGAAAGACCAGCAGCATCAGAAACGCCGACCAGCCCGCCGTGATGAGAAACCCGATCCAGTACAGGAACTGCATCCCGCCGAGGCTCTCCCGCAGGAAGCCCGGCGCGGCCACGCTGAGGACAAGGCCGCAGACCACGATGGTGGACTTGTACGCCAGCGCCATGACGAGCAGCGCCACGGAGCTCACAGACACCGGCACGCCGCCCTTCTGCCGCAGGTAATATACCATCATGGGCTGGCCGCCGGTGGACGAGGGCGTGATGGAGCTGAAGAAAAAGCCGATGCAGGCGGCGGAGAAGCTGGACGCCGGACCGATGCCGTACCCGAAGGAGCGCAGCAGGATATGCAGGTCCGCCGCCTCACAGAGAAGGAACAGCAGAACGCACCCGGCCGCACAGACCAGCCAGTCCGTGCGGCATTGCGCCAGCGCCTCGCGCAGCGCCCCAATATCCTGCCCGTGCAGCACGCCGTAGGCCGTGCCGCCCAAAATCAGCACGAACAGCAGCAGATTCACGAGCTTTTTCCGTTTTTCCTTCGTTGGCCGGGGTCCTCCTTTGCGCGCGTTATGGGCCGTCCTCACCGGCGGAGGGAAGGACGATCGTGACCCGGGTGCCGATCTCCTCGAAGGAGGCGACCCGGAAATGCCCGCCGTGGCGCTCCACGATCCACCGGGCGATGGACAGGCCGAGGCCGCTGCCGCCGGTGGCCGAGGAGCGGGCGGCGTCCGCCCGGTAGAAGCGGTCGAACATGCGCTTGGCGTCCTCGGGACTGACGCCGATGCCGTTGTCCTGCACGTCCAGGCAGACCGTCCCCTCCTCCCGGTACGCCCGCAGGGTGATGGGGCTGCCGGCGGGGGAATACTTGGCGGCGTTGTCCGTCAGGATCCGCACCGCCTGCTTGAGCATGGCCTCGTCCGCCAGGACATGGACCGGCTCCTCCGCCCGGAGGCGGTAGTCGTGGTCGGGATCGATCATCCGGCTCTCCTCCCACACCTCATGGAGCAGGGCCGCGGCGTCCAGCCGCTGCTTATCCAGGGTCTGCCGCCCGGCGTCGCCCCGGGCAAGGAACAGCAGCTGCTCCACCAGGGTCTTCATGTGCTCCGTCTCCGTGCGGATGGCGTGGATGGATTCCTCCAGGACCTGCTCGTCCGTCTTGCCCCAGCGGTCCAGCATGTCGGCGTACCCGCCGATCACGGCGATGGGCGTGCGGAGCTCGTGGCTCGCGTCGTCCACGAACCGCACCTGCTGCCGGTAGGTGTTGTGCATGCGGACGATGAGGTTGTTCACCGCCGCCTCAAGACCCGCGAGATCGTCGTCCCCGATGTGGAGGCGCTCCTCGCCGGATTCGCCGCCGAGATGGTCGATGGCCTCCTCCAGGGAGTGGAACTTGCTCTCGTCGAAGCCCCGGGAGGAGATGCTCTCCGTGACCTGGGCGATGTCGTCGATGGGGCGCAGATACCGCCGGATGCGGCCCGTCGCCCCGAGGCAGGACAGGACCCACAGCAGCAGCCGGAGGACCAGCACGGCGGCGAGCGCCACAAAAAGCCAGAACAGAAAATCCCCCATGTAGGCGACCGAGCCGTTGTCCATCCGGAGGGCGACGGCGCGGTTGTAGACGCTATCGCCCGAGAGCGCCTGCCGCACCGAGGACCAGGTCATCGCCGCCCGCGCGGCCTCCGGGTCCGGCACGATGGCGAACGAGCCGCCGGCGCCCCCCGTCCGGGCGATGCTCCAGATCGCAAAGCCCCAGCCGCCCAGAGCCGCCGCGCCGAGGAGCAGCGTCTGCCACAGGACGCGGATGAGGCGCTTCCACTGGAAGCTCCAGGCGATCCGCCGGGCAATGGAGGTGGTCTTGCGTCCGTCGCTCATGCGGGGTCCCCCTTGACGACGTAGCCCACGCCGCGCACCGTGTGGATGAGCTTCACGCCGTATTTCTCGTCCAGCTTCTGCCGTAGATAGCGGATATACACGTCCACGACGTTCGTCTCCCCGAGATAATCGAAGCCCCAGACCCGCTCGAGCAGCGTGTCCCGGCCGAGGACGATGTCCCGGTTTTCCAAAAGCGTCTGCAGCAGCAGAAATTCCTTATACGTCAGGCTCACGTCCTCGCCGTTATAGGTAACGGTGTGCCGCGCCGGGTCCAGGCAGAGGGCCCCGCAGCGCAGCGCCTCCCCGGCCTTCGACGCGCCGCCCCCGCCCCGGAGCGCCGCCCGGATCCGGGCGAGCAGCTCCTCGATGGCGAAGGGCTTCGTGATATAGTCGTTCGCGCCCATGTCCAGGCCGCTGACCTTGTCCATGACGGCGTCCCGGGCAGTGAGCATAATGACAGGAACGTCCGACTCGGCGCGCAGGCGGCGCAGCACCTCGAGGCCGTTCAGCCCCGGGAGCATCACATCCAGGAGGATGAGATCATAGCTCCCCCGCAGGGCCATCTCGAGCCCCGTGCGGCCGTCGCCGGCCTTGTCGGCGGCGTAGCCCTCGTGCAGAAGCTCCAGCTCCACGAACCGGGCGATCTTCGCCTCGTCCTCCACGATCAGGATCCTTGCGGCCATCCCTCATCCCTCCTGCGGTAGGATCGGATCACTCCGCGTCCAGGGTGTCCTTGATGTTCTCCACGACGTCGCCGAGCTTATCCATGGCGCGGTTCGCGGCGTCGGCGGCCTTCGGGCCCTCAAAGCGGTAGCTGCATCCAACGAAGAGGCCCAGGATCAGCGCCGGGACCACGATCCAGAAGCAGCACAGAAGCAGCAGCACCAGCACCAGCGTGGGCAGGAAGAAGATCGACTCCTCCTTGCGGATGACCTGGAAGTTCGTCTCCACCAGGAGCTTGAAGAAGCGCTTGATGTAGTGCCAGATCGCGGCGAAGCCGTTCGTAAACAGCGGGTCCTTCTTCGGCGCGCTCTTCACGGGCTGGGGCTCGGAGTAACCGCTTCCGCCGGCGTCCACCGTGACCGTGGGGATGTCAGTCCGGCCGCGGCGCTCCAGCGCCACCATGGCGTCCAGCAGGTCCCACTCGTTCGCCGCGAGAGCCTCCCGGGCCTCCTCCAGGGTCACGCCCGCCTTCTTGCTCAGCAGCTCAGCCATTTCATATCGTTCCATCGTTTGTACCTCCTGTTTTTTTCTGTGATCACAGAATAGCGCAGGATCGTTAAAACCAAAGGAAAAGAAGATTAAGATCCGATTAGAACGGCCTTAATTTTCCAAAAGTGGCTCCGAAAGCTCGGCGGATCCCTCCTCCGACGGCTCGCCGGAGGCGCCGTAGGCCAGGGCGCTCGTGCCGGTCCCGGCGGTGTCCCACCAGTACCGCTCCCGGATCGTCTCATCCCCCACAAGGAAGACGGCGTCCTCCCCCTCGCTCCAGCGGGAGACGTCGGTGTGATAGGTCTCGCCGCCGATCCGCACGGTGTTCCAGACATGGGGTTCACCGTCCAGGCGGCCGAAGATCAGGCCGGCGTCCACGTCCAGCGCCTTGCACCCCGCCAGCAGCGCCAGGGCCATACCCTCGCCGGAGGCGGCGCCCTGGGTCAGCGCGTCCCAGGCCGTACTGCCCGCGCTCTCGTCCCAGACGCAGACCGACGCGATATACGTGCACAGCGCGCGGACGCGCTCCACGGCGCGTTCCTCCTCAGAGCGCGGGTCCGCCTCCGCGGGCTCCTCCGCCGAAACGGCGGCGATCAGGTCGGCCAGCGCGGCGTCGAGCTCCTCCCGGCGCAGGCGGAGGGTCTCGTCGTCCAGGCCGTAGTCCAGCGTGATCTCCGCGATGCGGCTCACGCCCGTATCCGGGTAGAGGGCGGCCTGGGCCGCGGGCAGGACCGGGCAGGCCGCCGGGTCCGCGTAATACGTCCGCTCCACGGCCTCGCGCACGGTGTCCGACGTGAGACCGGCGGCAGTCAGCGACAGGACGAGATAGCTCTCCCCCTGCCGCAGCGCCTCGTCGAGGCGCGTCCTCAGCGCGGAGGAGGCTCCCACCGCCTCGAGCGCCGCCATCTGGCTTTCAGAGCGCTTGTAGGTGATGTGGATCTCCGCCTGGGTATAGCTCACGATGCGGCTGAGGTCATAGCTGATGTAATCGACGGCGAAGGCGCCGAGCGGCGTGGAGGACTTGACCTCCCAGCAGGCGGCGGAGATGTCCCCGCTGAGGGAACCGTCGTAGTCCTGGAACTGTAAAATGGCGCTCTCCGCCCGCTCGGACACCAGACGGGAGATGGCCCGGCGCAGCGCGGCGTAGTTCGAGATCATGCCGTCGCCGGGGTCCTCCGCCTCCACCGCTTCGGGCGCGGACTCGAAGGGCTCCTCCTCGTACACCTCCCGGTCAAAGAGGTGGGAGCAGCCCGCCGCGAGAAGAAGCAGCACCGCCGTCAGCAGCAGCGCGAGGATCCGGCGCATCAGAAGCCCCAGGTCCCGTCGATGAGGACGAGCTCCATGCTCTCGCACCAGAAGGGCCTGCGCCAGAGCACGACGAGGGCGTTGCAGATCCGCTCCGGGGAGGAGCAGTCATGGCACTTCCCGTCCACCGCGCAGGGCGTGCGGCGCTCGAGGCGCTTCGCGTTCGGCGGCGCGGCCTGCTGCCGGGCCCGCTCCACGGCCTCGGAGAGGTCGCCGCATAGCTTGTTCGTGCCGCAGACGAGGATGACCTTATCCTTCTTCATGAGGGTCCCGGCGACCCGGTTGCCCCGGCCGTCAATGTTCACGATGTACCCGTCGGCGGAGACGGCGTTCGCGCCGGCGATATAGACCTCCGCCGACGAGGCGCGGACCATAGTCTCGTCCCCGGGCTCGACCATGTGCCAGTACACGGTGTTCCGGTCCTTGATCCGGTCGTAGATATTCAGCGCGCGGACGGTCATGCTGCCGCCGATGCCGACGGTCTTGCCCGACAGGCTTTCCGCGATGTGGTCCGCGGCGGCCTCCGGCGTCGCGAAGTGCGACACCTCAAAGCCGTGCTTCCGCAGGTTTTGGATGGTCTTTTCCAGTTCCATGGCGATACCTCACTCGATCTTGGCGATATTTCCGAAGTTCTTTCCGAACACCTCGTGGGACTCGGTGACGATGACGAAGGCATGCTCGTCCTTCGCCGAGACCAGGCGGCGAAGCTGGGGGATCTGCGAGCGCTTGACGGCGCAGAGGACGACGTCGTGCTCCTTGCCGGAATAGGCGCCCTCCCCCTTCAGGATGGTCGCGCCGCGGGAGAGCTCCTCCCCGATGGCGATGGCGATGACCCGGGGCTGCGTCGTGATGATGTAGCACACGCCGGAGTTCGCCGTGCCGTACAGCAGGAGATTCACAACCCGGGACGAGACGAACATGGTGATGATGGTGTAAAGCGCACTGTCCACCCGGTTGAACACGATGGCGAAGGCCGCCACGACGAGGGCGTCCAGGCCGAGGGAAAACGTGCCGAAGTTGATGTAGGGCCATTTCTTCCGCAGAAGGCGCGCGCCGATGTCCGAGCCGCCGGAGGTGGCGCCCGTCCAGTAGATGAGGCCGCCGCCCGTCCCGCGGACGAGCCCGCCGAACACCGACGCGAGGAGCATGTCGCTCGTCAGCGGCACGGCGAAGCTGCGGAACAGGTCGATAAACAGGCTGCTCAGCATCATCCCGATGAGGGAGAACACGAAAAACCGGCGTCCGAACGCCTTCCACGCCACGACGAACAGCGGGATGTTCATGAGCATCACCATGACGCCCACGGGCAGGCCGAGGAGCAGATTGAGGATCTGCGCGATGCCCGTCAGGCCGCCGGAGACGATGTTGTTCGGGAAGGTCAGGAAGGCAAAGCCCGCGGCGCTCACGGCGCTGCCGAGGAGGATGAGGAGGACGTCGCGCACGTCCCGGGTCCGAAGGGGCAGGTTCATAAGCAGTTCTCCTTACAGAAGGCTGAGCTGTTCCTCGCCGCGGTCCGCGTCGGTGAGCTTCGCGCCGGCGGCGGGGATCGAACGGACGCGGTAGCGGGAGACGTTTTGGATGCTCGTCTCCGCCAGGGGCCGGACGTCCGTCACCGGATGCTTTTTGAGATTCATGACCTGCACGCCCTGGGTGACCCGGGAGGTCTTGGGGGCGAGCAGCGCCGTGGAGAACACGACGCAGCGGCCCTCGCCGCTCGTGACGGCAAGCTCTGTCTCCTCCGTGAGCGGCAGCACCCGCAGGAGGGGGCTCTTGTCGCTGTAGGCGCCGGTGGCGCGCTTGCGGCGGGTCTTCGTGGCGTAGGCGTCCAGGGTGAAGCGGGCGCATTTGCCGTTTTCAAAGAAGAGCAGCACCGTACCCTTGTAGTCCCCGGCGGGCACCGCGGCCACCACGCTCTCGCCCTCGTCCATGCCGAGGGCCGTGGGCAGATACTCGCCGAGGGCGCTGGCCTTCGAATCGGCAAACTCGCTCACCCGCAGGTAATAGACCTGCTGCCGGTCCGTAAAGACGAGGAGCTCCGCCCGGTTCGTGGCTTCGAAGTATTGGCTGAGGCCGTCGTCCTCCTTGTACTTCTGCTCGCCGCTCATCCGCAGGGACTGGGGCGTGATCTTCTTGAAGTACCCGTGACGGGACAGGAACAGGTGCACAGGGTAGTCCTCGACGGCGGTCTCCTCGGTGAACTCCTCCACCTCCGCGGCGTAGACGAGGCTCGTCCGGCGGGGGGAGGGATATTTTTTGATGACCTGCTTCAGCTCGTCGATGAGGATGCTCCGCACGCGGCGCTTGTTTTTCAACACATCCTCCAGGTCCTCGATCTCTTTGGCGAGCTCGTCCGTCTCCGCGGTGCGGCGGAGGATGTACTCCCGGTTGATGTTCCGCAGCTTGATCTCCGCGACGAACTCGGCCTGGATCTCATCGATTCCGAAGCCGATCATGAGGTTCGGGACGACGTCCGCCTCCGCCTCCGTCTCCCGGATGATGGCGATGGCACGGTCGATGTCCAGCAGGATCGCCCGCAGGCCCTCCAGCAGGTGGAGCTTTTCCTTTTTTTTCGTCAGGTCCCAGAACACCCGGCGGCGGACGCATTCCGTGCGCCAGGCGATCCACTCGGAGAGGATCTCCTCCACCCCCATGACCCGGGGCGAGCCCGCGATGAGGATGTTGAAGTTGCAGGGGAAGTTGTCCTGGAGGGGGGTGAGCTTGAAGAGCTTCGCCATGAGCCGGTCCACGTCCGTGCCGCGCTTGACGTC
>CAJOIG010000027.1 GCA_905234575.1 uncultured Oscillospiraceae bacterium | reverse complement strand
TAACGTCGGCGTGGACCCGGAGGCCGCCGCCATCGTGGCGGACTCCGGCATCGACACGGTCTGGGTGACCTGGGACACCGCCCGGGGCGACACCGAGATCACTCCGGCGGAGCTTCGCGCCCTGGCGGCGTGCGGCGATCCCGCGGGCGTCTTCTGCGCCCGTTGCATCCGGGATATGCGGGCCTGGCAGAGAGCGCATTATGACAGCGATTCCGTCGGCATCATCGACGCCATGCTCATGACCGCCGTCCTCTGTCCCGAGGTGATGACGGAGGTCTTCCCGGCGCGCTGCTCCGTCGAGCTTGCCCCCGGCGAATACCGCGGCTTTTTCCGCATGGACCGGGACGCCGAACCGAACGGAACGGTCTGCGCCCGGATGGATGCCGCGGCCTATAAGAACAAACTCTTTTCCCTGCTCGGCGTTCGCTGAGCAGGCGTTTTCCGGAGGAAACGATATGCTGGATTTCATGTACTACAACCCCGTGCGGGTGCACTTCGGCAAAAACGCGCTGGAGGCGCTGCCGGGAGAGCTCTCCCGCTTCGGAAAAAAGGTCCTTCTGGTCTACGGCGGCGGGAGCATCAAGCGCACCGGCCTGTATGACCGGATCGTTTCGGCGCTGCGGGAGAGCGGCAAGGAGATATTTGAGCTCGGCGGCGTCATGCCGAATCCCCGGGCGGAGAAGGTCTACGAGGGCATCGAGCTCTGCAAGCGGGAGGGGATCGACCTGCTCCTCGCCGTGGGCGGCGGCAGCACCATCGACTGCGCCAAGGCCATCGCCGTGGGAGCCCGGACGGACCGGGATTTCTGGGAGGCGTTTTTCAAAAACTGGGAGGAGGCCCACGACGCGATCCCCCTCGGCGTGGTATTGACGATCCCCGCCACGGGCAGCGAGCTCGACAAGTCCGCCGTCATTACGAACATGGCGACCCATGAGAAGAACGGATACGACAGCGAGCGGACGTATCCGCAGTTCTCCATCCTTGACCCCACGCTGACCTATACGCTGCCGAAGCACCAGATGGTGAACGGGATCGTCGATACCATTTCCCATCTCTACGAGCTCTATATCTCCCCGCCGGACGAGGAGTGCCTGACCGACGCCCTGGCGGAGGCCTGCCTTCGCACGGAGATCGACGCCGCCCGCCGCGCGGTGATCGACCCCGAGGATTACGACGCCCGCGCGAACCTCATGTGGACGTCGAGCTTCGCCCTGTGCGGGATGCTGAACAACGGCAAAAAGACCGACTGGGAGAGCCACAACATCGAGCACCCCATCTCGGCGCTGTACGACGTGGCGCACGGAGCGGGCCTCGCCGTGGTGCATCCGGCCTATCTCGATTACATCCTTCCGTATGCCGTTCCCCGGCTGAAGCGGCTTGCCGTGAACGTCTGGGGCGTCGATCCCCAGGGAAAGACGGACGAGGAGATCGCCCGGGCGGGCGTCGCGGCGACGAGGGACTTCTTCCATGCGCTCGGCGCGCCCGTCACCCTGGGGGAGCTCGGTCTCGGCGAGGAGGCCGTCGATCCCATCGCGGACCTGACCGACCTCTCCTGCTTCAGCTATCAGCCCATTGCCCGGGAGGACGTCGTCGCGATCCTCCGCTCGGCGCTGTGAGCGGGGATTCTCTCTATGGACGAGCGTATCTATGACAAAATGTATTTCGGGTTCCTGGGGATGGACGCCGGGATGCGCCTCGGCGCGCCGGTGGAGAACCCCTGGTGGACCTATGACCGTCTGCGGGAGTATTTCGGCACGATGACCGGGTATCTGCGGGAGCAGAAGAACCACCCCGCGGACGACGACACGAACGGCCCGGTGATCTTCCTGCGGGCGCTCACCGACCACGGCGGCCTGGACTTCACCGAGGCCGAGGCCGGGGAGACCTGGCTGAACTACACCCGCTGCGGGCGGGGCATGTTCTGGTGGGGCGGGGAGGACGTCTCCACCGAGCACCGGGCGTACATGAACCTCCGCCGGGGCGTGCGTCCGCCGGAGTCCGGCAGCATCGGGCAAAACGGCCTTGTGGCCGCGGAGCAGATCGGCGGGCAGATCTTCGTGGATACCTGGGGCCTCGTCTGTCCGGGGGATCCGGCGAGGGCGGCGCGCTTTGCCCGGAGGATGGCGTCCGTGTCCCACGACGGGGAGGCCCTGCACGGCGCGGCCTTCATGGCGGCGGCGGTGGCGGCGGCCTTTGACGCCGAAACGGTGGACGAGGTGATCGACGCCGCGCTGGCCCAGCTTCCGGCGGACTGCGGCTACCGCCGTGTGGTGGAGGACGTCCGCGCCTTCCACGCCGCGCATCCCGGGGATTTCCGCGCCTGCCGCGACCATGTGGAGGGGACCTTCCCGAACCCCGGGGACTACCACATCCTGCCGAACGCGGGAATCTGCATCACCGCGCTCCTGTACGGCGAAGGCGACTTCGGAAAGACCATCGAGACCGCCGTCATGTGCGGCTTCGACACGGACTGCAACGCCTCGAACGTGGGCACGATCCTGGGCGTTCTGACGGGCGATGTGCCGGAACGGTACCGCCGCCCCATCAACGATACCGTGGCCCTCTCGAGCGTGTCCGGGTATCTCAACCTGCTGGACGCGCCGACCTTCGCCAAGGAGCTCGCCCGGACGGCGTGCCGCCTGCGGGGGGAGGAGCCGCCCGCCTGGACGCGGGTCCCGCCCGGGGACCTGGTGTTCGACTTCGCCTATCCCGGGTCGACCCACGGGCTGACCCTCTCGGACCGGGCAAGCTACGAGCTGCGCTGGCGTCCCGCGGAATACGCCCACAGCGGCCGGGGCTGCCTGGAGGTGCAGATCGACGGCAAGAGCCCGCCTCCCGCGGAGCTCTCGTTCCCGGCGTGTCTTCTGGGCTCGGACTTCGAGACGGAGCGCTACGACCCGGTGTTCTCCCCGCGGGCCTATCCCGGCCAGCGGGTAACGGTCCGGCTCAAAAGCGTGCAGACCGCCCCGGCAGCGGTGTCTGTCACGCCGTTTATCAAGACGGCGATGCGCGGGGAGCGGATCGAACCCGTCCCGGCGGCGGTCCTGCCCGAGGGGGAGTGGACGGAGCTCTCCTTCCTCGTTCCGGACCTCGGCGGCGACCAGGCGCATACGCTCGGCTTCCGGTTTGCCCTGGACACCCTGGACCCGCCCTGGGCCTGGGGCAAGGTGTTCATCGACAGAATTACCGTGGACGGCCCGGGGGACTACACCATCGACACGGCCCTCCAGCGCATGGAGTTCGGGGAGCCGACGCCCTTTTCCACGAACGACGCTGCCGCGACCCTGGCGGACGGCGAGCTGGTCCTTACCTCCGACGGCCCCTGCCAGGCGTTCACCGGGAACTACTTCGCCCGGGAAACCGTTGTTGAGGCGGATGTGCGCTCGGACGGGAGCGCCGGGCTTCTGCTCCGCGCCCAGGGGACTCGCCGGTATTACTTCTTGGGCTTCTCCGGCCCGGAGCGCGTGTCCATCGTTCGGTGGGATTCCGGGGATCGGACGGAGCTTGCCTCAGCCGAGGTCCGGCGGGACCCGGGAAGCGCCCATCGTCTGCGGGCCGAGGCCCGGGGGAGTGAGCTGCGCCTGTATGTGGACGGTGCGCCGGTGCTCTCCGCGTCCGATGACCGCTTTGCGTACGGCATGGTCGGCGTGGGCCATGAGGACGGCGCGGTGAGCCGCTGGTCCGGCTTCCATATCCGCTTCGATACGGCGGAATGATCGGATACATACAGTGATCGGCCTCTGCGAAAAACCGCAGAGGCCGATCCTGTTATGCCGTTTTTCAGAGAGCGTCCCGTACGTCAAGGTTTTTCCCGAAAAGTCCGATATACGCGCCGTCGCCTGCCTCCCGGGAATCGGGGTGGGCCAGGAGCCACTTGTTCCGCGCCCGCAGCAGGCCGTCCTCGGCGTTTCCGGGTTCGATCGCGGGCTTTTCCGTGTTGGTGCCCCGAGGCAGCGCCACGGCGACGCGGAAGCCGTCGTCCTCCCGGACGTGGCATGGTGCGTAGTGCAGGGTGGTGGCGAACACCTCCACGACGGTGCCCGCCGGGATGCGGAAGGCGCGGACCTTGTCCGTGTCGAGGACGCCGTTTTCGATCTCGTCCCGCCGGGCAAGCAGCAGGATGAAGTCGTGCGTGCCGATGTTTATCTCGCTGTCCCGGTGGTATTCAAGGCAGTTCAGGCGTGTGTTATGGCCCCAGCACATGCCGAGCTGGACGGGCATGCCGCCGTAGGCCCGGTCCCGCAGCTCGGAGAAAATGCCGCAGGCTTCGAGGCTCTCAATGCCGGGACGGTATGCTGTGCCGCTGTCGGGCAGGTCGATCGCCAGCATGGCCTTCAAAAGCGGGGCGGTGTCGTAGCCCTCCAAAACGCTGCCGTAGTGCCGGAAGGCCGGGTCGAATACGGATTGGATCGTCATGTCAGCTCGACTCCTTTTGTCGTTTTGGTCCGTCGGACCGGTTCGGCTCCATCTTACCCCGCCGGACGGGAAAATGCAACCGCCGGCTGTCGCACGGCACGCAAAAACGCAAATCGTGAAATTTCGGTCTGGGCATCGGCGAACATTTATGATAAAATAATACTTCAAAGAACAGAGAAGAGGAAGACGGCATGGATTATCCCGCAAGCATCGATCTTCATATGCATACGACCGTATCCGACGGCACCGATACGCCGGAGGAGATCCTCGCCCGGGTGCGCGAGGCGGGGATACGGCTGTTTTCCGTGACGGACCACGACGCGCTGAAGGGCTGCCGTCGGATCCTTGCCGTGCGGACAGACAGCGATCCCGGATTTCTGACGGGCGTGGAGTTTTCCTGCAAGGACGAGGAGGGAAAGTACCATATCCTTGGCTACGGCTACGACCCGGACGCGGAGCCCATCCGGGCGGTCGTGGAGCTCGGCCACGGCTACCGCATGAAAAAGGTGCGGGGCCGGCTGGATTTTCTTCGCTCCGAGTTCGGCGTCACCTTCCCGCCGGAGGAGATCGAGCGCCTTTTGGCGCTGGACAATCCCGGCAAGCCCCACATCGGCAACCTGATGGTGAAATACGGCTTCGCGCAGACGAAGGAGCAGGCGATCCATGATTTCATCGACCGGCTCCGCTACCGCAGCGAGTATGTCCGCCCGGAGGAGGCGATCGCCGGCATTCTCGGCAGCGGCGGCATCCCGATCCTGGCGCATCCGGCCTACGGCAGCGGCGATCAGTTCATCCTGGGCGATGACCTGGAGGCGCGGGTCCGCCGGCTGATGGGCTTCGGCCTGCGGGGCGTGGAGGCGTATTACTCCGGCTTCACGGAGAAGCTCCGGGGAGAGGTGCTGGCCCTGGCGGAGCGGCACGGCCTCTATGTCACGGCGGGCAGCGACTATCACGGCGGCAACAAGCTGGTGGTCCTGGGCGATACGGGTCTGCCGGAGGCGTCGGAGCATCCGCCGGGCCTGCGAAGGTTCCTGCGAGACGTTTTAAGATAGTATCGGAACGGAGTGCCGCCGCACGATGCGGCGCAAAAACCGATCAGCATACATACGAAGGGAGAGCATTATGAGACAACATCGACATCCGGCCCGTTCGCGGCTGTGCGTGACCCTGCTCCTGGCGGCGCTGCTGGCCCTCTGTCTGACGGCGTCCTGCCTGCCGGCGTTTGCCTCGGAGGAGCCGTCCGCGGAGGCCCCGGACGACATCCGCATCCGGGTCTTTGAAACGAGCGACATCCACGGCTATCTGATGGATACCTCCTCCGGTGACGAGGCGTCCTTCCAGTATCGGCTGGCGTACATCGCGCAGCTCGTGAACGACGCGCGCACCTCCGGCGAGTACGACGACGTGCTCCTGGTGGACGGCGGAGACATCTATCAGGGCGCGCCGGTCTCGAACCTTCTTACCGGGGCCCCGCTCCGGGCGGCGATGGACGCCATGGGCTACGACGCCGTGGCCCTCGGCAACCATGAGTTCGACTGGGGCGTGACCGCGTACTGCGCGGACCCGGACGGCACCCTGCCCGCCTATGACTTCGCGGATTACCAGGGCGACCCGGACATCCCGATCCTCGCCTCCGACCTCTGCTACGCCGACACCGGCGAGCGGGTGGAGTTCACGAAGGACTATGTGATCGTGGAGAAGGCGGGGCATCGCATCGCGCTGGTGGGCTATATCCCGGACTACAGCCCGCAGGTCCTCACCGAGAGGATCGCCGATTACACCATCGAGGCCGACCTGTCCCGCCTGATCGCGCGGGTGCGGGAGATCAACGAGACCGAGCAGCCGGATGTGACCGTCGTGGTGGCGCATGAGGCCCCTCAGAGGATCGCGGCGGCGCTCGATCCCGCGGACGTCCAGCTCGTCACCGGCGGACATGTCCACGCCGGTGTTTACGGCGTGGCCGACAGCGGTGTGCCGTACATCCAGGCGGACGCCAACGCCAAGGGCTATGCCTCGGCCACCATCGTCCTCGCGGCGGACGGCGCCATTCGCGTCGAGGATCCGATGTACACGAACATCACGCTCGATCGGGCGGCCCTCCTGGACACGGAGGAGAACGCCGGGAACCTGGACGAAACGGTCCTTGCGATCTCCCATGCCGCGTGGGACGCGCTGCGCGACGATATGAGCGAGGTGCTCGGATATATCGACACCTCCATCAGCGCCATGGGCGCGCTCAGCGACAACGGAGCCAGCACCGGCGGCAACTGGTTCACGGGCCTCATGCTGCGGGCGACGCAGGCGGACGGCGTTGTAGCGGCCTTCTATAACAGCGGCGGAATCCGCGCCGGCGCCGCGATCCCGGCGGGGGAGACGACCCGGGAGCTCACGGTGGGCGACGTGTACGCCATCGCGCCCTTCGGCAATACCTGGCTCGTGTATGAGATCACCGGCGCGGAGCTCGCGCAGCATCTTGTGAACGGCCTGATCGACCGGGATTACGGCGACCAGATGAGCGGACTGACCTTCACCTACCGGAACCTCGGCACCTTGATGGCGCCGGAGATCGTGATCGACAGCATCACGCTGGACGACGGGACGGCGGTGGATCCTCTGGACGGGGAGACCCTCTACCGCGTCTGCGTCAGCAGCTACAGCGCCACGAAGGCGGGCTCCGTCTTTGAGAACCTGGAGCCGGTCTTCCCGGAGGCAGAGGCGCCCATTGACAACATCACGATGATCACGCTTCTCCGCGAGGAGGCCCGGGACAACGAAGGCTTCATCGCGGTGGACACGAGCGCCCGCGGCGTCTGCCTGGAGGGCCCGACGGGCTCCGGAGAGCCCGCCTCCGGAGAGCCTGCCTCGGTGGAGCCGGCGTCCGCGGAACCCGACGCGCCGGAAGAGGCGGCAGAGAGCGACGTGGTTTTGTCCGACGACGCATCGGATTTCGTCCTTCTGAGCGAGGCCGTGCCGGATGCGATCCTGGAGATCCGGTACTATTCCACCTACAATTTTGTGGGCGACCGCATCGACGGCTACGAGGAGCCGGTGGCGCTTCTGACCCGCGAGGCGGCCGAGGCTCTGCGGGAGGTCAGCGACGATCTCATGGAGTGCGGCTATCGCCTGAAGATCTATGACGCCTATCGTCCGCAGATGGCCGTTACGAACTTCATGAACTGGGCCCTGGACACGGACGACACCCGCATGAAGGAGTTCTTCTATCCCGAGCTGGAAAAGGACGTCCTGTTCCCGCTCGGCTATATCGCCGAGCATTCCGGCCACAGCCGCGGCAGCACGGTGGACCTGACGCTCTTCGACATGACGACCGAAAAGGAAGTCGATATGGGCGGCACCTTCGACTGGTTCGGGGAGCTCAGCCACCCGGACTATGAGGGCGTCACCGAGGAGCAGTACGAAAACCGCATGCTCCTCCGGGAGGCCATGCTGGCCCACGGCTTTAAGCCTCTGGCGGAGGAGTGGTGGCACTTCACGCTGGAGGATGAGCCGTATCCCGATACCTATTTCACCTTCCCGGTGAGCGCGGCGTCCCTGGCGCGGAGCCCGGAGCCCGCCCGGCGGAAGGTCATCATCGACACGGATGTCGGCGCGGACGACGCGGCGGCGCTGCTGCTGGCGGCGCAGAGCGACGAGCTCGACATCCTCGGCGTCACCGTGCTGTACGGCAACGTTGCCCTGGAAAACGCCGCGAACGGCGCGCTCACGGTCCTGGAGCTCTGCGGATGCGACGCGCCCGTGTACATCGGCGCGGACAAGCCCCTCGTCAAGGAGCGTCCGGAGATGTTCTTCGTGCACGGCGAGGACGGGCTGGGCGACCAGGACCTCGTCCATCCGCAGGGAAAACCGGCGGAGGGCGACGCGGTGGACTTTATCCTGGATACTGTCCGGGCCGATCCGGGCGAGGTGGAGATCATCGCGCTGGGACCGCTTACGAACATCGCCCGGGCCGTCGAGAAGGACCCCGAGACCATGGGCCTCGTCAAGCGGATCTGGGTCATGGGCACCGCGGGCTTCGGCGCGGGCAACGCCACGCCGGTGGCGGAGTTCAACGTCTACAACGACGCGGAGGCGTATGACGTCGTCCTGCGGTCGGGCCTGCCGCTGACGGTCGTCGGTCTCGACTGCATGGAGGAGGAGACCCGCGTTTCCCGCGAGGACATGGACGCCATGGCTGCGGGGAACGAGTACGGCCGGTTCATGAGCAAGGCGTTCACGAAGCTGTTCGCGCTCTACCAGGACGGCGGCAGCGACATGGGCGTGCCGGACGCGCTGGCGGTGGCGGCGGCGATCTGGCCGGACTATGTTCTGGAGACCGTGCCGTGCTACGGCGTGGCCTGTGTGGACGATAACGCGGCCTACGGACAGGTCATCCTGTACCGGGAGGACGCCGTCTACGAGAGCCTGCCGGAGGTCGGCGGCTATAACCTGGAGGTCGTCTCCGCCATCGACGCGCCGCTCTATAAGGAGCGGTTCATGGAGGTCATGACCGGCGGGGACGCGCTGGACCTCTGGACGGAGGACGCGGAGGCCCGGCAGGCGCTCGTCTCCTACATGGAGGCGATCACCGACGAGAGCAGCGCGGACTATATCCCGCCGGAGGACCGCATCGCCGTATTCGATCTGGACGGCACGCTCTTCTGTGAGACGGACCCGGTCTATTTCGACCACTGCCTGCTGGTCTACCGCGTGATGGAGGACCCGGAATACCGGGATCTCGCTTCCGATTTCGAGCGTGAGACCGCCGCGCGCATCCAGGAGTGGATGCAGGGCGGCGATTATCCCGAGGGCATGGACGAGGACCACGGCAGAGCGGTGGCCTCCGCCTTCGCGGGGATGAGCCTCGAGGAGTTCAACGACTATATCCAGGCGTTCAAGCAGCAGCCCATGCCGGGGTATGAGGGGCTGAATCGCGGCGACGGCTGGTATCTTCCCATGCTGCAGGTGGTGGACTATCTGCAGGAGAACGGTTTTGCCGTCTACATCGTCAGCGGCACGGATCGGCTCATCGTGCGCGGCCTCGTGGACGGCTCGCCCCTGGACCTCCCCGCCTGGCAGATCATCGGCTCGGACGAGACCATCGTCACGCCGAACCAGGGCGACACGGACGGCCTCTCCTATGTCTATGACGAAAACGATCAGCTCGTCCTGGGCGGCGAGTTCCTCATCAAGAACCTCAAAATGAACAAGGTGGCGGTCATCGCCCAGGAGATCGGCCGGCAGCCGGTCCTGTCCTTCGGCAACAGCACGGGGGATTCCAGCATGGCGGAGTATGTGACGAGCGGCAACCCCTATCGGAGCCTTGCCTTCATGCTCTGCTGCGACGACACCGAGCGGGAGAACGGGAGCGAGGAAAAGGCCGCCAAGATGTACGGCCTCTGCGAGGAGTTCGACTGGGTGCCCGTCTCCATGAAAAACGACTGGACGACCATCTACGGCGACGGCGTCACGAAGCGGTGATCGACGCGCCCGAATGCGGCGCTGATACGACGTTTTTCGCTCTTTTGCCGAGTGCGGGGCCGAAAAAAACCGGTTTTTTTCCAAATTGACCGATGACAAGGACCGTGAGAGATGCTATAATACGTTAAAATGCCAAATCGGCAAAGACAGAAACGTCAAAGGAGAGAGGAAAATGAAAAACAGAGAGCGTCTCGGCAGCCGGCTGGGCTTCATCATGCTGTCCGCCGGATGTGCGATCGGCTGCGGCAACGTATGGAAATTCCCGTGGATGACCGGCCAGTACGGCGGCGGCGGCTTCGTGCTGGTGTACATCCTCTGCCTGCTGCTTCTCGGCCTGCCCGTCATGACGATGGAGTTCACCGTCGGCCGCGCGGCGCAGAAGAGCCCGTTCAAGATGTTCCAGACCCTGCAGCGTCCCGGTCAGAAGTGGGGCTTCATGGGATACCTGGCCCTCATCGGCAACGTCAGCCTGATGTCCTTCTACACCGTCGTCACCGGCTGGATCATCAACTACTTCTGCAAGTTCCTCGTCGGGCAGAACGCGGACCTCGGCTTTGTGCCGATGATCACGAACCCCAGCCTGAACGTGATCTTCCTGGCCGTCACGGTCGTGTTTGCGTTCGTGGTCCTGAGCTTCAACATCCAGGGCGGCCTGGAGCGCGTCACCAAATACATGATGGTCGCGCTGCTGATTCTCATGATCGTCCTTGCCGGCCACAGCATGACCCTGCCCGGCATGAAGGAGGGCCTCGCCTTCTATCTCGTGCCCGATTTCTCCAAGATCAACGGCTCCGTCATCGTCGGCGCCATGAACCAGGCCTTCTTCACCCTGTCCCTCGGCATCGGCAGCATGGCGATCTTCGGCAGCTACATCGACAAGGACCGCGCTCTGCTGGGCGAGTCGGTGAACGTCATCATCCTCGACACCGCCGTGGCCCTGCTCGCCGGCTTTATCATGTTCCCGGCCTGCTTCACCTACGGCCTCGAGGTCGACGCCGGTCCGAGCCTTCTGTTCAACACCATGGCCACCGTTTTCAACAACATGGCCGGCGGCCGTCTATGGGGCACGCTGTTCTTCCTGTTCATGGTCTTCGCGGCCATGTCCACGGTCCTCGCCGTGTGCGAGAACATCCTTGCCATGACCCGCGACATGTTCGGCTGGTCCCGTCCGGTGGGCAGCCTCGTCTGCGGCATCGTGATCTTCCTTCTGGGCCTGACCACGGCCCTCGGCTACAGCGTGTTCAGCTTCCAGCCCTTCGCGGAGGGCTCCGCCTGGCTGGACTTCTGGGACTTCATCGTCTCCACGAACGCGCTGCCGCTCGGCTCCTTCGGCTTCGCCCTTTTCTGCTGCCACAAGTTCGGCTGGGGCTGGGACAACTTTGTCCTCGAGGCCAACGCCGGCAGCGGCCTGAAGGTCCGGCCCTGGATGAAGCCGCTGTTCCAGTATTTCGTCCCGGTCGTCATCCTCTTCATTTATATTTACGGTCTCGTGACCTTCGGCTGGCGGTAATCGCATCCTCCCGAAGACTTCGCCCCGGTGCGGTCAGCAATCCGCGCCGGGGCTTTTTTGTGGAATTTTAAGGAAATATTATACAAGATTAACAATAATAAAGAAACGGAATTGGTTATATTAACAAAATACGAACGAAATTACTTAAATATTTGTTTGTTACTCTTGTAATTATTTGTCGTTTGATTTAAAATACGATCTGGTAATATAATAGACTGAAAGCAGGTATGTGGTTTGGCTTTTTACCGTCGTCTCGGCGAGCTGCTTCTGGCTGCCGGGACCATCACAAAAGAAGAGCTGGATCGCGGCCTCGCGCTTCAAAAGGAGTCCAAAGGCCGTCTTGGCGAGGTGCTGATCGCGAACGGCATCATCACCGAGGATCAGCTGATCGAAGCCCTGCAGATGCAGCTCGGCATCGAATACATAGACCTCTCGAAGGTCAATATCCCCACGGAGCTTGCTGCCGTCGTTCCGAAGAACATCGCGAAGCAGTACCAGGTCGTTCCGGTTCGGACCGTGAAGGACGAGATCTATCTCGCCATGAGCGATCCCCTGAACTTCTACGCCATCGAGGAGGTCCGCAAGGCCGCCCGCAAGAGGGTCGTCCCGATGGTGGCCCACGCCCAGGCAGTCGAGCGCGCCATTCAGGTCCTTTACGGCAACGAGGGCGCCGCCCGCGCCATCGACGAGATGCGTCGGGAGGCCGCG